>NZ_CAKVGN010000048.1 GCF_934747485.1 uncultured Brachyspira sp.
TTAAAATATGAGTATATGCGTTCAAGACAATTATATGCCTATAGAAGCATGGAAAGTAAATTAGGTGTTGAGGTTACATTGTTTTTTTAAGATGTCTTAATATCTTAAATTGACAATAAAATTTTTATATATATAATATCACAATATTTTATTATTGGATTCTATTTATGAAAAATATGAAAAAACTATTTACTTTCTCTTGTTTTATTTTAGTAATAGCTTCTTCGATTTTAAACGCACAAACAGCATACACTAACGCAATAATGCCGAAACTTCCAAATGCATTTGATATGTTTATAGGAAGAGAAGGAAATAATGAACTTCCTCAATATATAAAACCAGACTATTTTAGAGATGATTATAAAAGAACTTTACCAAATCCTAACGATACAAATTTAAGTTTCTTTGAGAAATACCCATTAGAATTTCATTTAACAGCAACATTCTCTTATGCAATACTTACAAATACTTTTAATATGAGAGATACATTTGCTACTATTGCTCAAACCTTCCATAATGATTATATACAATTTACAGGTTTTATCACAGCTTACGGATATTTTGACACACATAATCCAGATATAAACTATCCATATATAAGAGGAAATGGAGGATTATATGACGGAGGCGTGCAAGCTATATTTGTTGATAGAATATTAGTTTCTGCCAGAGGAAGAGCAACTTTTGATATTAATACAACAACATTTATGCTTATGCCGCATTATTATGATACTACATTAAACCCTGCTAATATTGATACTCCTGATTATTATATACCTCAAGTATTGAATGGTCCTGGTATAAGAGTTGGTTTTATAGGTAATCATTATGAGATAGCATATTCTCAGGGGGATTTCAGACATAGTATACCAAAAGCATTATTATTAAGATTTAATATTCCAAATATAGAAGTACGTTTTTTGTATGAACATGAAAACAGAAGAGAGCCTCAAAATTATCATATAACTTTATTTGAATCATTAGTTCAGGCTTCTGCTACTTTCAGATTCCCGCTTATGAATGAAACTATTTGGCTTAATGCCATTGCTGAATATACTTGGAGAGAAAATGATGCTCATTATATAAGATTAGAACAAGGATTTGAATGGTATATGCTTAATATTGCTTTGAGAGAAATGGTGCATATAAAAGATAGAGAGGCTAAGATATATTTAGAGTATGCTTTATTTGGTAAGTTTAAAGCCGGCCCTGCAGAGTTTAATGTTGGTTTTCAGGGTGCTACAGATGGAAGATACTATATTGCCGGAAATGTAAAACTATAGTAAATATTTTATTTGTAATATATAATAGCCTTTTAAGGAGGTACTAACAATGAAAAAAATAATATATATATCTGTTTTATTATCTTTTATAACAATATATGCATATGCAAGTTCAGTTGCAATCAGTGAAGTTCCAAAAAGTGCTATAATGTTTGCCGACAAATATTTTCCTGATTATTACTTATATAGAGCAACAGCTGTATCAGGAAAATATACCTTGATATTTAAAGGCGGTTTAAGAATATATGTAAATAATAACGGTGAATGGCATACTATAAGCGGCAGCGGAGATGAAATATCTATTGACTATATTGAAGATGAAGTGAAAAATTCTATAAAAAAAGAATTCCCAGATGAGAAAGTAATATATATACAAAAAAGAACTAAAGATTACAAAATAGAGTTCAAAAGCAGAAGAAAAATTACTGTAGATTTTGAAGGCAATATTACAAAAGGCAAAAGAGATTAAATATTATCTGCCAAGTATTTTACAATACTATCTCTAACATTTCTGCCGTAATAATCAAATTGAGCCTCTCTCATTTTTACAAGTTTTTCTCTGTTATTTTCGAGGAGTAAGTCTATTTTATTGAATATATCATCTGTAGATTTTGAATCAAAGCCTATGCCGTTTTGCTGTATATAAATTGGATTTTCTTCTTCCTGACCGGGCAAAGCTCCCATAGATACTATTGGGATAATGCAATTAACAGCTTCTATAATGGCTGTAGGACCAGACCTTGTTATCAATATATCATTACTATGAAAAAGTTTTGCTATATCTTGAGTGTAGCCTATTATCTCTGGACTGTATGTTCTTGAGGAATAAAATTTAGTTAGTTTATTATATATATGCTTATTCCTTCCGCATATTATTGTAACTTCGCAATTATATCTGCTGTAAAGGTTTTTTATTATATATAATAGCCTTTTGCTCTTTTCAGAATTATTGAGTATCAATATTTTTAATTTTCCATTAATATTTGTATTTTGAATAATTTCTTCTTTAGTTGCAAAAGGAGCATCAAAACCATTTCTTACAGGAAGCCCGAATGTTATAATTTTTTCCCTGTCTATGCCATTTTTTACCATATATTCTGTAGCTTCTTTAGATGGGCTTATAATTTTATCTGCTCTATTATCAAACCATATTCTTGTTATAGTAATTAAATCTGTAATAAGTATGAAAAACTTTACATCTAATTTCTTTTTTTCTATTATATTTAATAAGCTTCCGCTAAAAAGAGGGTGAACATTTAAAATTAAATCTGGCTTGTATTGTTTATAAATCTTTAAAAAACTTCTTCTAATTGTTATAGAATTATTTCTGTTAATAAAATCTTTATTTTTAAATGAAAACTTAAAAATCTTCTCCCAAAGTTTAGGGAAATATTTTACACATTGGTTATAAAGTCTCTCAGCGGCTAATAAATCAGGTCCTCCCAAAGTAAAGCCATTTATTACTTTTATTTCAATACTGTCTTTATATAATTTCTCAAAACCTTGAATAAGTGCTGTATGTACACTTTTATGACCATGACCTGTATATTCTGAAGATATTATAAGTATTTTTTTCATTTTTTTACCTTTTTAATAACTATTAAGATATCATTAATAATATTATAATAAAATGAAATCTTTTGTCAATCTTAATTCATTAATTGATTTTAAAACATTTTTATTTTATATTTCCTTCATTGTCAAAAGACACTATTATGGCATCGTCAACTTTAAATTGATAGCCTTTGGATTTTTTATATATTGAATTTATTTTACTATATTTTGATTTTAATATATTAATAATATTTGATGGTATGAATTTGCCGGCAGTTTCAAATGATATAGTATTTCTATTTCCTATAATATTAATCCATTCACCTTTAAAATTAAATTGAATAGAACTTCCGCCTTTGAATGTTACTATATAATGACGGCTTACTAAAGTATTATGAACAGTATAGTCTTTAAAATTATTTTCTATAAATTCTTTAGAAATATCTGGCAGATTTTCGTAAGGTATAGAGCTAAAATGGCTGTCATCATAAAAAAATATATACCCACAGCTAAAAAAACTTAAAAATAGTAAAAACAAATAAAGCTTTTTCATCATTAATTTTCTTTATAATTAATTATATAACTAATTATAATATAATAAAATATTTGTTATATTGTATTTGCTTTTTTCCAAATATTATTAAGTTTATCTTGCAAAATGAGCGAAGAGGCATTTACTATATATATAAGGCTAAAAGGTATGATTCTTAAAATAGTAGCAATTTTCTCAATATCATCATCTACATATTCAACAGTAAATACCAAAATAATAGCACTAAATATTATATTAAAAAAGAAAGCAAGAAAAACAATAATATCTATTAAAACAAGTATAACTGTTTTATCTTCAGTATTGTCCATACCAAATTTCTGAGGTATTTCTTTGTATACTATTTTGCCATATTTGTAGTACCAATATTTAAAATAAAGCCCGCAAGTAAAAATACCTAATAATACTTCAAGAAAAGGGTTAATATCAATTCTTTCTGTACAGTCTTTTATTTCTTTTGATGTTTTGTATATCCAATAATAATAAAATAATCCGCAGCTAGCTACATTAAGCATTAAAAGCAGCGGTATTTGCAAAACCTGTCCTTTTTTCATAATTAAATCTATAAACTTTATAATTATTCATTAAAAAAAGCTTTGTATAAAGCATTAACAGCCTTATTTAAATCTTTTTCTTTTACACCTATCATAATACTAGCTTCACTAATACTTTGGTTAAGCATTTCAATATTAACTTTAGCCTTCTCAATAGCATTCATAGCTTTAGCAGAAATACCAACAACCTCCTGCATTCCTTCTCCAACAAGCATTACCAAAGCTAATTCATTATTAAAGAAAACATTATCCACATTAAGTTCATCACGCACCCTCTCATAAATGCGTTTTTCTTTATCTGCTGTTAAAGTAGAACCTCTCACTATTACAGATATATTATCTATTCCAGAAGGAGCGTGCTGATATGGTATGCCTTCATCTTCTATTATCTCTAATAATTTTCTTCCAAATCCAACTTCTCTATTCATAAGATATTTGCTGACATATAGGCAAGAAAAATCAGATTCGCCGGAAATACCAACAACCGGATTTTTTAATTTATCTCTTTTAGCAACTATTTTAGTGCCTTTTGAAGCTGTGTTATTAGTATTTAGTATATGAACAGGTATGTTAGCTTCATAAGCAGGCTGAAGTGCCTCTGCATGAAGAACATTAAAACCGCCGTAACTAAGTTCACGCATCTCTCTATATGTAAACTCATCTATAAGCTTAGGGTTATCCACTATGCTAGGAGAAGCAGCCAAAACACCATCTACATCAGTAAAGTTTTCATACACTTCAGCATCTACCGCCTTAGCAAGTATAGAGCCTGTAATATCGCTTCCGCCCCTTGGGAAAGTTACAACATCTCCTTTCTGCGTATATCCAAAAAATCCGGGGAAAACCACTATAGCACTTTCGTCTTTTAATTTAGCGAGATTCTTGTAAGAAATATCAAGCACAGCGGCATTTCCAAATTCTTCGGATAATAATAATCCGGCATCTTTTGGATTAACATATTTTGCTTCTACTCCCAAACTATTAATGTATGAAGCTACCACTTTAGCATTAATATCTTCTCCAAGTGCTTTAACCCCATCTGTAAACTTTGTAGAAATACTTCTGTCTTCTGATATTCTTTTTTTTATGTCGCTGTCAATCTCTTCTAAAAGTGAATGTGATAAGCCTAAATCATCTATTATATTTTTAAATCTTTCTAATATTATTTTTAATTCATGATTTCCGTCTTTTCCAGCGAGTATAGCATCGGCAAGTGCTATAAGTAAATCTGTAACTTTGGTATCTTCTTTTACTCTTTTACCCGGTGCAGAAACTACAATTATTTTTCTATCTTTATCAGATAAAATTATATCTACAACTTTTTTTATTTGTACAGCATTAGCAAGCGAAGAGCCTCCGAATTTTGCAACTTTCATAATATACTCCATAAAAATACAAAAAAAATCCTATTAATAATAACATAAATATATTTTTTATTCAATTATCGAATTATAAAATTATGTTAAGGAGTGTGAGATATTGGACATTTTTTAATACAAAAAAAGCAGTATCCTTGTTATAATATTTTTGATATAGAAAACAAATAAAAGGATACTACTATGAAAAAAGATTATAGCACAGAATTTAAATTATTTATAGTGCAGGAAGCATTAGAAACTAAAAATATTAAAAGATTTTTAAAGATAGAAAAAATAAATAAATCTACTTTTTATACTTGGCTTAAGAAATATAAAGACACTGGAACTGTCGCTAATTTTAGCACTAGACCGAAAACTTCTCCAAACATATTTAATAATCAAAAAGCTATTAATTTAATTATTGAACTTTATACTAAAGAATATAGAGGTAAGCATTACATTAAAGCATATTTAAATCGTAAAGGAATTAAGATAGGTGTTACAGCTATAGAGAATGTACTAAAAAGAAATAATCTTTGGAGATATAAAACAAAAAAGAAGAAGAAGCGATATGATAAACGAAAATTTGTCTCTAAAATACAAAAAGAAGGCAAAATAGTTCAAATAGACACTAAATATATCAAATTAGGCAGAAAAACAGTCTATCAGTTCACTGCTGTCGATTTAGCTACTCGCTATAGTTGGAGGCAAATCTATGAGGATAAAACACCTTATAGTGCTTTATCTTTCTTAAAATATGTCTTAAAAACTTCACCTTTTAGGATACAAACTATACAAACGGACAATGGTAGAGAATATACTTATCGCTGTATTAATACTCCTAAAATCAATATTTTTGATGAATATTGTCTTAAAAATAAATTAGAACGAAGATATATTCCTATAGCAACACCGAGATACAATGGTGTAGTAGAAAGAGTACACGGCATAGATGAAAAAGAATTCTATTCACGATTAAATAAAAATATAACTACAGAATTATTAAGAGAAAAATTAAAAGAATATACACATTTTTATAACAATCAAAGATTGATTTCTTCGTTAGGTTATATTACAATCAAAGAAAGAATCAAAAATATTATAGCAAGTAAAAGTACAATATCTATGGCTCCATGACACGAATTATAAAATTAATTAAAATAGTAAATTTTATATTAAAAAACTCTTATTTTTTGAAATTTAGTTATGTTTTTTGAAAAAATAGTTATATAAAGTGATATAGAAGCACTATAAAAATAATTGCTAATAATATTTATAAAGTTAATTATAATAAATAAAAGCCCTGTGATAAACATCAACAGAGCTTTTTTAATATTTATATAATTTTTTAAATTTTAAGAAACCAAACTTTTAACAGCATCGCGTCCAGCATTCAAAGCCTTTTCATTTCCCGGCAAGAACTCTTTTTTTCTCTCACCAAATACTTTTAGGAAAGCCTGCTGAATACTGTCAAAAGAAACAATATTTTGAAGCGTAAGCAAAGCACCAAGCATAACCATATTAGCAGCCTTAGGGTTTCCAATATCACCTGCTATCTTGTTAGCTTCCACATAAGCAACACGAACATCATCTCTTGAAGCTTTTTTTTCTATTAGAGAAGAGTTAATAAGAAGAACGCCATTAGGAAGAACATCTTTTTCAAATTTAGTTAAAGAAGGAAGGTTCATTATAACAGCAGCAGTAGCATCATGCGAAACAATAGGAGAGCCAACGAGTTCATCGCTTACAACAACAGAGCAATTAGCAGTACCTCCACGCATTTCAGGACCATAAGAAGGACACCAAGTAACATGCTTATTTTCTATCATACCCGCATAAGCAATCATCTGCCCCATAGACATAACGCCCTGTCCGCCAAAACCAGCAAAAATTAATCTTTCTGTACTCATATATGCTTGCCCTCCTTAATTAACCGTCGTTCCTGAAATTGCCAAGCGGATAATGAGGAATTAGATATTCTCTTATCCATTTATGTGCATCAGTTGGAGATATACCCCAGTTTGTAGTGCAGCTTGTAAGCATTTCTACTATAGAGAATCCCTTTCCAGCAATTTGATTTTCAAAAGCCTTTTTAGTAGCCATTTTAGCTTTTCTAATATTTGCAGGGCTATCCAGAGCAACTCTCTCAACAAAAGTAGCACCTTCTAAAGTAGCAAGCATCTCGCAAACTCTTATAGGTTTACCAGCCCTATGAAAATCTCTTCCGGCTTGAGTTGTGGTAGTTTTTTGCCCTTCAAGAGTTGTAGGAGCCATCTGTCCGCCGGTCATACCGTAAATGGCATTGTTTAAGAAAATAACAGTAATGTTTTCACCGCGTGCTGCAGCATGCACTATCTCTGCAGTACCAATAGCAGCCAAATCTCCATCGCCTTGAAGCGTAAACACCACGCTGTCAGGAACTGCTCTCTTTACTCCAGTGGCAACTGCAGGAGCTCTACCATGTGCAGCCTGCTGCATATCGCAATTAAAATATTTATAAGCAAGTACAGAACAACCTACAGAAGCTATGCCAACTGTTCTATCTAATACCCCGAGTTCCTCTAAGCATTCTGCAATTATTCTTTGTGATGTTCCATGCATACAACCGGGACAATAATGTGTTCTGCTGTCAGTAAGTCCCTTAGATTTTTCAAATACTATCATAAAATACCTCCTGCAAACTCTTTAACATGCTCTATAATCTCATAAGCCGCAGGAACCAATCCGCCAGCTTTACCAAAAAACTTAACAGGTGCTTTGCATTCGATAGCAAGCTTAATATCATCAATCATCTGACCCATACTCATCTCTATAGAAACATATAATTTACAATTAGGATTATTAAATGCTTTTATAGGGAAAGGCCATAAAGTTTGTGGACGAATCATGCCTACTTTTTTTCCTTCTTCTCTAAATGTATCAACAACTCCCCTTACAACCCTAGACATAGTGCCGTAAGAAACAAGTATAACATCAGCATCATCGGTCTTATAATTTTCAGCCCTTGCTTCTTTCTCTTTTATTTCATTATATTTTTCTTGAAGGTGTATGTTGTGTTTATAAAGTAATTCAGGCTCCAAATAAAGTGAATTGACAATATTTTTCTCTCTTTTACCTCTTGTTCCATTAGCAGCCCAAGTCTTCTCTTTTAATTCATATTTAGGTTTATATATAATTTCTACAGGCTCCATCATCTGCCCAATAAAACCATCAGCAGCCACATAAACAGGAGTTCTATAATGGTCAGCCATATCAAAAGCTTCCATTATCATGTCGGCAGCTTCTTGTAAATTTGCAGGAGCTAAAACAGGACAATTATAATCACCGTCTCCTCCTCCGCGAGTCATCATGTTATAATCACTTTGAGCAGGCTGTATGCTTCCAAGTCCCGGACCTCCACGCATAACATTAAGTATTACAGCAGGAATCTCAGCACCAGCTAAATATGATATACCTTCTTGCTTTAAAGCTATTCCAGGCGATGAAGATGATGTCATAGCACGAACTCCAGCACCGCCTGCACCATAAACCATATTAATAGCAGCCACCTCACTTTCTGCCTGCACAAACTTTCCTCCAGATTCATACATAGCCTTAGACATAAACTCAGGTATCTCGTTTTGAGGAGTAATAGGATAACCAAAAAAACATTTACATCCGGCAGCAATAGCCGCAGAAGCCATAGCTTCGTTACCTTTCATCAAACTTCTAGCCATAATTTTTACTTACCCTCCTTCTTCTCATCAAGTCTCTCTACTTTTATACATATGTCCGGACACATCATAGCACAATTAGCACAGCCTATACATTTATCCATATCTGTAACTGCTGCAGGATAATACCCCCAAGAATTCATATTTTCCTTATCTAAATACAATATCTTGGTGGGACATACAGATACGCAATTTGAACAGCCTTTGCACTGCTCACTATCAATAATAACACGACCTTTAGCCATATTACCTCCATTTATTTTTTAATAAAATTTATAATAATTGACTATACTAAGAAAAATTTATTTACCTATAATTAGTATATTAAAAAAATAATGTTTGTCAAAATATTGGATATTATTTTAAGTGATTAATAAAAATTTATGAATGATAATATATAACTATTATTTATAGTAATAAATATCTAATTTTTTAGTCTGTTAAAGAATTGAAATATTTATTTCCCCTAAATATGTCCTCTGATATAACCCTCTGAGCATAATCATACCTATATGATAAGCTATCTTTATTAACTTCTATACGCCTTATATTACCATAACTGTTAGTGTAAAAACTATTATAAAACCTTATAATATTATCAGTATTTTCTTTATATAGAAGCTCTATCAAACTATTTGTATAATCAAGTTTAGTATTAGCCGCTATAAACATTGCAATATTTTCTGGCGGAAAGCCATCTTCCAATTTATAAGCACCATCTTTTCCATTCCATATAAGAAGCGGATTTACTGTGTGTGAACTTAAAAAAGATAATTTTATGCTTTCATCTATAGAAGAGTTGTATATAATGTTCTTTAAATAAGGATATAAATGGTCATGCTTAAATATAATTATAGCATCTGGATATTTCTCTAATATAATATCTCTCGTTTTTATTATATCTATCGCTGTCATTGCAGAGTTTTCAAGAGTCTCTACCAAAACTGCTCTATTTTTTTTATCTATCTTTCTCATAAATCTTTGATTGTTTGATGAGAAATTTAAATCATTTTTTATATGAGTATTGGCATGACCTAAAAACGTAAAACCTGTAACAAAAACACTATCTTCTGAAATATTATTTTTAATATAGTTTTTTATATTTGTAATTCCTAAATTAAATACTGTTTTGTCAATACCAATATCTGGAAATAATTTATCTAAATAATAAGTAATTCCCGATTCCTCTAAAGCTATCACCTTATAACCTTTATCTTTAAGCAAAAAAGGCAGCGTTTTAGTGATTATAGTAGAATTAGGCTTTTTTGGAAATATGGGTGAGCTTGAAGTTAAACCGGAGAGCCTTGCAAATAAACTTCCGTTTCCGTCATTTGGACCAACTTTACATGAAGCTTTAGCCCATTCTCTATATTCTTCAGGAAAAGGGTCTTTGTCAAATAAACTTTCAAAATGACTGTAATCATAAAAAGATTCTAAGTATATTAAGAAGACACTTCTATTTGTAACTGTCTCATCACTATAAGGCATTATTAATTTTGATGCATCTACATTTCTTTGATTTAATAAATTAATTGCTTTTTTTACTTCATTAAGATTGCAATCTATTTTATTATGTTCTTTATCAAAAGATATTCTATGGCTTATTGTATTTATTATTCCTTTGCTGTTTGCTATATCAAAATAATTCGCATAAATTGAATTAATCTTCACTGGTCTGAAAAATGATAAATATGTTGTTAATATCACAATCACTATTAAAGAAATAGATTTTGCTTTTTTTATTCTATACATTTTATATAATCTATATATGAAATATAAAGCAAAAGCTATAAGCAAAGAAAAATAAAGTATAGTAGCAGCTATAGTGATAATTTGTAAATATAAAGGCACAACCTCTATTAATGATGGATATAAATCCGGCATATCTGTAAAAAATAATGGTTTTGTAACTACAGATATACCCAAAGGCTCTATACTAAAAAAAGAAAATATTGCAACGATTACAAAAGAATATGATATTATAAGCCTTTTTTTAGGATTAATATAATCGCATATATTGTACGCTATTACAGAAAACCAATAAACATATATTATATCAATTACATGAAACTCGAAATTTCCCAAAGACATAAATGGAAATAAAAAATCTATTAATAAAAAATACAATATTAATATTATAAAGAAAGAAATAAAATAAAAATTATTTTTCATATTTAATTACACACTACTATCTAAACACTATTATATTCTGAAGATTATATAATTAAAATATTTTTTATTCAATACGTATAAATTAATTATGAAATATTTTGCTTAAAAACTCTTTAATTCTTTCGTTGTTTTGATTATTAAAGAAATTATCAGAATTATCCATAGCAATAATTTTGCCTTTGTCCATAAATGCTATATTTGTAGAAAGCTCTCTTACAAAACTAATCTCATGGCTTACAATAATCATAGTCATTTTTTCTTCGGCAAGTCCTTTAAGTACGGTTAAAACTTCACCTATAAGCTCGGGGTCTAAAGCAGAAGTAGGCTCATCGCATAAAAGCACCTCAGGCTTCATAGCTAAAGCTCTTGCTATTGCCACCCTCTGTTTTTGCCCGCCAGAAAGTTCGCTCGGATAACTATCTCTTTTATCTTTAAGCCCAACCATATCGAGTAACTTCAATCCCTCTTCTATTGCTTCATCTTTGTTTTGCTTCTTTACAATGATTGGTGCTTCTATAATATTTTCTAATGCTGTTTTGTGGTGAAACAAATTAAAGTGCTGAAATATCATTCCTATCTTTTCTTTTCTCTTTACAAAATCTTCTTTAGATATAGCAACATTATTTGAAAATAAAGGTTCATTATCTATATAAACTTCGCCGGAATCAGGCTTATCTATTTGTATAATATTTCTAAGAAGAGAACTCTTTCCCGCACCGGAAGGCCCTATAATAGAAACTATATCTCCTTTATGTACTGTAAAACTTACACCATTAACTGCAGCAGAGTCTTTATATTTCTTTTTTAAATCAATAACTTTTAAATTAGCTTCTAATGACATACTTCTTCTCCAAATTTCTAAAAAGAACAACTATAACAAATGTAAAGAGTAAATATATTATTCCCGCTATTACAAAAGGTATAAGCTTAAAATCTCTAGTTAAAACCTGTCTTGCATAAAGCATCAAATCGCCTATTCCAAGAACTATTACTAATGATGTATCTTTTATTAAGTTAATAGCTTCGTTTGAAAGAGGAGGCAATACTTTTCTTATGGCCTGAGGAAGTATGATTCTTGTCATTATTTGTCTGTAATTCAAATTAAGCACATAAGCTGCCTCATACTGCCCTTTATCAATACTCTCTATACCAGCTCTAAATATCTCCATAAGATAAGCAGCATAATTGAGAATAAAAGTAATAGCAGCAGAGGTAAATGCCGGAAAAGCTATTTTATTGTTGGTGATGAGCGGAATACCATAATAGAAAAATATTAATTGAAGTATTAAAGGAGTACCCCTAAAAAGCCAAGCATAAATATCAAAAATGTATCTAACAAATTTCGGAGCACTGAATTGTAATGCAGCAAAAATTATAGACAACGGCATAGAAAATATTGCCGTAACTAAATAAAGGCTTATTGTAACATATGTGCCTTTCAATAAATAAATTGTTGTAGATATTATGTATTCCATATAACAAAACTTTATAATAAAAAATATTTATAATAATACTATTAATAATATTATAATACTATTAACAAAAATATCAACTCATTTATTATAATACTATTAATAAAAATGTTAATATAACTTTTTTATTACATATTAATTTGATTTTTGGTAAAAAAAACATTATTATATAACTATAAACTTTTATGAGGATTAAATTATGTATAAAGTATCACAATTAGAAGAACTATTAAAAAACAATAAGCTTGAAGAGCAGTTTTCTAATATATATGGCAATGATGATAACACTATTAAAGAAGCATATTTAAGATTAACTTCTGCATTAAATCATTTCAAGACTATAGATAATAGTGAAAATGTTCATGTATTTAGTGCTTCAGGAAGAACAGAATTATCCGGAAATCATACAGACCATAATAATGGCTGCGTATTAACAGCTTCAATCAATTTAGATAAATTAGCTGTGGTATCAAAAAGAGATGATGAAAAAATAGTTATTTATACTGATTATTCTGATAACCCTAACTATATAAAAATAAATGAATTGGATATAAATAAAAATGAATATGGCAAATCTAGTGCTTTAATTAGAGGAGTATGTGCACGTATAAAAGAATTAGGATATAAGTTAGGAGGTTTTACAGCTTCTATTACAAATAAGGTTTTGATAGGAAGCGGACTTAGCTCTTCTGCAAGTTTTGAATCTTTGGTTGGCGAGATAATAAACTCTCTTTACAACGAAGAAAAAATAGAAAAGACAGATATAGCTAAAATAGGTCAGTATGCAGAAAATAAATATTTTGGAAAACCTTGCGGACTTATGGATCAGATGGGTTGTTCTATTGGCGGTATTATGGCTATAGATTTTAGAGACAACAATAATCCTAAATTAGAAAAAGTAGAATATGATTTTGAAAAGGTTGGTTATGCTCTTATGATAGTTGATGCTAAGGGGGATCATAGTTCTCTTACTAATGAGTATGCTGCTATAAGAGAAGAGATGAATTCAGTAGCTAGATATTTTTCTAAAGATGTGTGCCGTGATATTACAAAAGAACAATTATTAGAAAATGCTTCAAATATAAGAAAAGAGATTGGAGACAGGGCATTTTTAAGAGCTTATCACTTCATCACAGAAAATGAAAGAGTAGTAAAACAAATAAATGCTTTAAAAGAAAATAATATAAAAAAATATATTGAGCTTATGAATGAGTCTGGTCTTTCAAGTTTTATGTATCTTCAAAATTGTTTTTCTATTACAAGTTCTAAAAATATGGGTGTTGCTTTGGCTATTGCTATGACTAAAGATTTCTTGAATGGTGATGGAGCTGTAAGGGTGCATGGCGGAGGTTTTGCTGGAACAATTCAGGCTTTGATACCATTAGATAGAGTAAAAGAGTATGCATATTTCATGGATAATATATTTGGTAAAGGCTCTGCTGTAAAAATTAGAGTAAGACAAAGTCCTGTTTGTGAAATTTAAAAACAATATAATGTTTTTATAACTATATATTTTTATGCCTATTAAAAGTGTTTTTATAAATATTTTTAATAGGTATTTTTTAGCAAAAATAATTTTGTATTGAGTTAATATATTTAGTTAATTATATAATATAAATTATAAAATAATGATATGCAGATAAAAATAAAAGCAAAGAAATACTTTTTTACAAAATGCAAATTTTTTAGTATTATTATATTATTATAATATTTAAACATAGGCATCTAAAATATATGAGAAGGAAAATAATAATATTAATAATATTTTTAAATATATTTCTGTCTTCTTGTATTATTAATTTAAGCAGTTCTTCAATTTTTCAAACGGGAAGTAAATATACAGGAGCTTGGGATGGATATTTATATGGAACGGATAATATGCATGGTTATTCTATTATAAGGATTGGCTCTGATGGTACTATACAGTTTAAAAATCAATATAATCTCACTATAGATTTTTATAGATATGATATTGAGTATAAGAATATTCTTGGAAATGATGTGTATGAGGCAAGTAAATATGTGTATGATAGGGGAGATAGCGTTACTTATTATTTAACTATAGAATTTGTAAAGAGCAGTTTTAATGAAAGTATTTATACAGCTAATGTTGGTTTAGTAGAGAAAAGAAATATTATGAATGATAAAATATATAGCGGCGTTTTTAGCAGATATTAATTAATTTTGAAGGTTATGATAATTATATGTCAAGTCATATAGGCAAAGATCTCACAGAATCAAAAGTCTCTTCTACACTCATCACGCTTTTAGTGCCAATATTATTATCAAATACATTGAATGTTGTTTATAATATAGTAGACAGCATATGGATAGGCAATATTATAGGGCCTCTTGGACTTTCTGCGGTTGCTGTGAGTTTTCCAATAATGCTTATAATGGGCTCTTTTGCTTTTGGTGTAAATATGGCTAATGGGGTTATAGTATCACAATATTATGGTGCTAAAGATTATGATAGTGTTAGTTATGTAATAAAAGTATCCACCACTTTGGGGGTTATTATACTTTTTACTGTTGGCTCATTAATGTTTATATTTGCTAAGAAAATATTAATAATAATGAACACCCCAAAAGATGCTATTGATATGGCACTTATTTATTTGAGAATATCTATAATAGGGCTTCCATTTGCATATTCTTATTTTTTTATATCTTCTATACTTAGAGCGGTTGGAGACAGTGTAAGACCTTTAATATTTTTAATAATATCATCTATAATCAATATTATATTAGACCCGATACTAATAAAAGGCTTTTTTATAATTCCTGCAATGGGGCTTAAAGGAGCTGCTATTGCTACTGTAATATCTCAATGTATTTCCGTGTTAATAAGCACATCATACTTAAGAATAAAAAACAGCTTTATAAAAATTAATCCTTTTATATTTACATTTGATATTAATATTACTAAAAAAATAATGAAATTAGCAATACCAATTTCATCAAATCAATTTATAGTAGCTTTCGGCTGGCTTATAATAACAAGGCTTATAAGCAGTTTTGGAGATGCTGCAAGTGCTACAGTTGCTATAGTAAATAGGGTAGAATCTTTATTTATCATGCCTATAGGGGCTTTAGGTAATGCTGTTATGACAATGTCTGCACAAAATATTGGAGCTAATAAATTTGATAGGGTAAAAGAAATTTTTAAAAACGGCATTATTATTGGTATAATTATTTCTTCTGTGATGAGCATATTTTCTATACTTAATCCTCATTTGTTAATTAATATGTTTACGAAAGATATAGAAGTTTTTGAATATTCTAAAAGCTATATTTATACTATAATGCCTATATTTATATTTTATTCTATAATGTTTGTATGTAATGGTATAATTAATGGAGCCGGTAAAACTATAGTAATAATGGTTTTTAGTACTTCTACTACGCTTATTTTGAGAACAATATTAGCTTATGCATTGTCAGGCAAGTTTTCACTCATTGGCATATGGGCATCTATGGATATTTGCTATATAATAAATACTTTATTTAGTTTATATTATTATAAGTCTAATAAATGGCAGAAAAACTCAAATATTACAACACAATAATAAAAATTATTTATTCTATAAAAGTCAATTCTTTAGTATAAGGTATTTGGAATTTCATGTTTTGTATTGTAAAAGTTAAAGTAATTTTAGCGGAGCATTTAAAGTTTTTATTTTTTATGCTTCCAAATGCTGTAGTAAATACATCAATATATTTAGCATTAAACTCCATATTAACATCTTTTGATTGTTTAGAAGGTATTTTTAGAGTCTGAACAGTGCTTGCAGTTGTAAAAACTTTATTGTCTGTATTAATTAATTCTATATCTATTCTCTCTAAAGGAAGTTCAAAAGGGAAATTATTTTTTATATTTAGAAGCACATCTAAAGTTATATCTTTAAAAGTTATATTAGCAATAGAGGCTTTTTTTACTTTTATTTCCGGCTTATTTTCTTCTATGTATTCTCTTGTAATTTCTTTTGCTGTATTTTGTAATGTTTCGCATGAAGATAATAGAAATAATAAAAATAATAAAGATATTAAGACAATAGATATTTTTTTCATAGGGTAAACTTCCTTACATTCATTTTTGTTATTCAGCTTAAAAAATCTATTTTAGCGAATTATATATAATTTTTGATTGTTTTGCAAATTTTATATATTAAGATTTCATATTTAAATTTATTTTTTATGATATGTTAATAACATTTAGTAAAAATATTTTATTAGAATTAAAAAACTTAAATAAAATTTTATTTATAGTATTGACATTATTTTTATTTGTATTATATTGAGTTTCATTAGAAAAATTAATGCAATAGCTCGAGTAATGGATATTCTTAGCAGGTGTATCTGTTGACTAAGAAAGGCTTATTAATAGTTTTACTATATAATTAGCTAGAACGAAAAAAACCCTATGCGGGTAAGCGACGAGTAAACTGCGTTTTATACGTTAACATGTATATACGTAATTTTACGGAGGCTATTGTAAATATACGCATAGGGGGTCGTGTGATGGGCGATAATATTATCGTATCTTTAAAAAATATCAATGTATCTTATGGTGAAAATACCATACTTGAAAATCTTAATTTAGACATAAAAGACAAAGAGTTTCTCACACTCTTAGGGCCTTCAGGCTGCGGCAAAACAACTATACTTAGAACTATAGCAGGTTTTGTTAAGCCCGATTCTGGGGAGGTATTGTTTGACGGCAAAGTGATAAATAATACTCCGCCCTACAAAAGGGAAGTAAATACTGTTTTTCAAAGATATGCTTTGTTTCCGCATCTTAATGTGTTTGAAAATATTGCTTTTGGTCTTAATCTCAAAAAGGTTCCTAAAGCAGAGATTAAAGATAGAGTTCATCAAATGCTAAAGATGGTGAACTTAGAAAATTATGGAAATAGAAATATTAACAATTTATCAGGCGGTCAGCAGCAGAGGGTAGCTATTGCGAGAGCATTAATAAATAAACCGAGAGTTTTGCTTCTTGATGAGCCTTTGGGAGCATTGGATTTAAAACTTAGAAAAGAGATGCAAATAGAGCTTAAAAAAATTCAGCAGTCATTAGAGATTACTTTTGTATATGTTACTCATGACCAAGAAGAAGCTTTAACTATGAGCGATACAGTTGCTGTTATGAAAGGCGGTGAGATACTTCAGATTGGCACTCCTCAAGATATATACAATGAACCAAAAAATGCATTCATAGCAGATTTTATTGGAGAGAGCAATATTATAGACGGTATTATGCATGGAGATTATTTGGTTGAGTTTGCGGGGTATGTATTTAATTGTGTTGATAAGGGATTTGAAAAGTTAGAGAAAGTTGATGTTGTTATTCGCCCAGAAGATATAATAGTAGTGCCTGCAGAAGATGCTAATATATCCGGACTTGTGGAATCTGCTATATTTAAGGGCGTTCATTATGAGATGATACTTGATGCTCATGGTTATAAATGGATTATACATTCTACAGAGAAATGGGAAGCTGGTACTGAGATTGGAATTGATGTAGCTAAAGAAAATATACATATAATGAAAAGAGAGGAAGAGGAGGTACTTCTATGAAAACAAAGATACCTGCTATACCTTATCTTATTTGGACTTTAGTTTTTATATTGGTGCCTTTAATTTTAGTTATATATTTTGCTTTTACTAATCAGAGGGGTGATTTCACTATAAAAAATTTTGCCGATGTTTCTACATTTGCTCCTGTTATAATGCGTTCTGTAATGCTTGCTTTTGTGTCTACTTTGGTGTGTTTGATACTTGCTTATCCATTATCTTACTATATATCAAGACAAAATAAAACAGTTCAGCATGCTCTCATAATGCTTGTAATGCTTCCTATGTGGATGAACTTTTTGTTAAGAACATATGCTTGGATGACTATATTAGAGCAAAATGGTTTAATTAATAAGGCTTTGATTTTTTTCGGGCTTTCACCTGTAAAACTTATAAACACTCAATGGGCTGTGCTTATAGGAATGATATATAATTATTTGCCTTTTATGATACTTCCTTTATATTCTGTAATGACAAAGATACATAAAAGTTTAATAGAGGCTTCTCAAGATTTGGGTGCTAATTCTTTTAATGTATTTACAAAAGTTGTTTTTCCTTTAAGTTTGCCGGGTATGGCTTCCGGTGTTACTATGGTGTTTGTGGCAGCTGTTAGTACATTTGTAATTTCTCGTATGCTTGGAGGCGGCTCAAACATACTTATAGGTGATTTGATAGAGATGCAATTTTTAGGAATGTCTTATAATCCTAATTTAGGCTCTGCTATTAGTTTGGTTTTAATAGTGATTTCATTATGTGCTATACTTCTTATGCAGCAAATTGATGATGATGTAGAGGGTATGCTGTTATGATAAAAAAAATACTCTCTAGAACATATATTGCTTTTATATTTTTATTTTTATATGCTCCTATAGCTATACTAATATTTTTCTCTTTCAATAAAGCAAGAGGACGCGGAGTTTTTACGGGGTTTACTTTTGAATGGTATGAAAGACTTTTTTCAAATGATTTGATATTAACTTCTTTTTTTAACACAATCATAGTAGCTGCTGTTTCATCTGTACTTGCTACAATCATAGGAACTATGGCTGCTATTGGAATAAGTTCTTTCAACAAAAAAATGAAAAGTGCTGTTATGGGTGTTACCTACATATCTATAATTAATCCTGAAATAGTAACAGGTGTTTCATTAATGCTTTTATTTGTAATAATGAAATTAAAATTCGGTTTTACAACTTTGATACTTGCTCATATTACTTTTAATATACCTTATGTAATATTAAATGTTCTTCCAAAATTAAGACAGCAAGACAGCAGTTTGTATGAAGCGGCATTAGATTTGGGATGCACTCCTACTTTGGCTTTTTGGAAGGTTGTAATTCCTGATATATTTCCAGGTATTGTAGCTGGTTTTTTAATGGCTCTCACTTATTCTTTAGATGATTTTGTTGTGAGTTATTTTACTTCCGGAATCACTTCGCAAACTCTACCTATAACAATTTATTCTATGACTAGAAAAAGAGTAAGCCCAGAGATTAATGCTATATCTACTGTAATATTTACTATAGTTCTTATCACTTTAGTAGTTATTAATATTAAAGAGATAAAAAAAGAAAAATATTTAACACAGCTAAAAAGAAAATTTGATAAAAATAATTAATAGTTATAAAGGAGAATAATAAAAAATGAAAAAATTATTTTTTAGTTTTGCATTAGTTTATATGTGTTTTTATTCATTGAATGCACAGACACTTGATACTAGCAAGCTCGATTTAAACTACTATCAGAAGTTTAAAGATAAAAACATGTCTTTAAATGTATACAACTGGGGCGAGTATATATCTGATGGTTCTGATGAATCTATGGATATTAATAAAGAGTTTGAAGAGCTTACAGGTATAAAAGTAAATTATTCAACTTTTGCTTCAAATGAAGAGCTTTATGTAAAATTAAAAGTTGGAGGTATTGCTTATGATATAATAATACCTTCAGATTATATGATAGCAAAATTGATAAAAGAAAATCTTATACAAAAAATAAATTATAATAATATACCAGCTGCTAAGAATATAGACAGCAGATTTTACAAACAACTCTATGACCCAACAGGCGAATATTCTGTAGCATATACTTGGGGAGTTAATGGAATAATATATAATACAAAAAAAGTAACAGAAGAGAAAGTGGATTGGGATATACTTTTTAATGATAAATATAAAGGTCAAATACTTATGTATTATAATCCAAGAGATGCTTTTGGAGTAGCACAGGCTTATTTAAATTATTCATTAAACACTACTAACGAGATGGAATTAAGAGAGACTGCAAGAATATTAAAAGAGCAAAAACCTTTAGTTCAGGCTTATGTAATGGATGAAATATATGATAAAATGGAGGCAGGTGAGGCGGCACTTGGTGTTTATTATGCCGGAGATTCTCTTTCTATGATAGACAATAATCCTGATTTAAAATTTGTTATACCAGAGAAGGGAGCTAATTTATTTGTAGATGCTATATGTATACCTTCAAATGCTCAAAATGTTGAGGCTGCTGAACTTTATATAAATTTCTTATGCGAGGCAGAAGTAGCTTTAGCTAATATAGAATATATTAATTACGGCTCTCCTAATAATGCTGCTATAAATATTATGAGCGAAGAAGTAAAAAATAATCCTTTAATATATCCGCCTGCTGAGGTTCTTGATAATTGCGAAGTTTATATAACATTGCCAGATGAAACAAACTTGCTTATGGAAGAGCTTTGGAATGAGATATTATCAGATGATTCAACTTACGGCGGTTGGGTTGTTCCTATATCTTTGCTTGTAGTTGTAGCTTTATGTGTAGCTATAATAGTTTTGAGAAAGAAGAAAAGAAGAGAAAATTAATAATTATTTTGGGGCTGTCCTATATAACTAAAATTTGTTAAAATTTAAGTATGAAACGCAGTAAATTAAGTAAAGATAAACAATTAAAATTAATAGAGCATTTTGCAGCAGGAACTACAGCAAGGACTGCCTCAGCTCTTATTGGAATTAATCGTAAAACAGCAATATTATATTATCATCATTTACGAGAATTAATATTTGAATATGAGAAAGAAAAAGAAGAAGAAATTTTCAATGGAGAAATAGAAGTTGATGAGAGTTATTTTGGCGGTAAAAGAAAAGGAAAAAGAGGGAGAGGAGCTTGCATATAAAATACCAGTGTTTGGTTTATTAAAAAGAGGCGGAAAAGTATATATAAAAATAATAAATAATACTAAAATAAGCACTTTAATGCCTATTATTAGGCAAAAAGTACAGCCAGATAGTATAGTTTATTCAGATTATTATCATAGTTATGATGTATTAGATGTATCAGAATTTAAGCACTTTAGAATTAATCATAGTGAAAAGTTTGCTGAAGAAAAGAACCATATTAATGGTATAGAGAATTTTTGGAATCAAGCGAAAAGACATCTTCGTAAATTTAATGGAATACCAAAAGAACATTTTCACTTATTTATTAAAGAATGTCAATTTAGATTTAATAATCCAAAAGTTGACAAACAGTTGGAAATTATATATAATTTAGCAAAAAAGGAGCTTTTTTAGTTATCTAGGACAGCCCCTTTTTAAACTAAAAAATGTCCAATATCTCACACTCCTAAACAAATTTTTTTATGTAGATGTGTTGACATAAAATTATAGATTTGCTATAATTTTCTATATGATTAAGATTAAATTATTTAGTATTTCATCAATGAGCTTAACTCTCACAGCTCACAGCTCACAGCTCACAGCTCACAGCTCACAGCTCACAGCTCACAGCTCACAGCTCACAGCTCACAGCATAATTCTCTAAAAAAATATTATCAATTATTAAATACACTTTTATATTTTGTATTGCAATCTTTTGCTAGGTTAATCAATTCTATTAAAACAATTATTCACACTAAAGCATATCACTTTACTTTTTTAGTTTCGCAATTAAGCATTAGCAATAATGTTTAAATACACAAATTATTAATAAGGGGTTTGTTATGAAACACTTGAAAAAAATTATTTTCACAGCTGTATTAGCAGCGGCATTAAGCACATCAGCATTCGCAGCAAGCGGATTTGAGTTTATACTCAATGTGCCATTAGGTATGAATATTGGTATGGGGCAGAGTATTGATCATATAGCTCAGTATAATGGCGAAAAAGTTTATAGGGCTGATTATTCTCCTGATAATTTTTTAGGTTTTACAACAGGTGTAGAGGCTCAAGTTGGTTATATGTTTCAAGTTGTTAATAATTTTGGTATAAGCCTTTTAGGAGAAGTAGGGTATAGATTTGATACTATAACAGCTAATTATAGTTATAGTTACGGTACTAATAATCTTTATAAAGAAGGCGATAAATTAAGAGAAAATCCTATAACATCTTCTGCTCATAGTTTTAAAATTGGTTTATTTCCAAAGTTTAATATTAAGGCATTTTCTATAGGCATAGGCGGCGGTATTATAATTCCTGTATCAGGTTCTATAGTATACAAAGGAAATGATGGAATTAATCATCAAGTAGGAGATAATTATAAAGCTCAATTTGATAAAAGCGAATTGCCGGTAGGTCTTTATTTCAAATTAAGTTTAGATTATTCTATATTCTTTACAGAAACTTCAGCTTTAAATCTTGGTTTATATGCAACATTTACAGCAGTAGGCGGATTAAAAATTCCTGATAATAGTTCTCTAAATGATTATCCTAAAGCAGATATTTATTATTATAGACCATTTACAGGTATCGATGTAGGTGCACAGATTGGCTATAGATTCGGACCTAAAGCTTTTTAATTAAAATAAATAAAAAATATAAAAGGAGATTTAAAAATGACTAAAAAAATTGGGGCTGGCCCAGATAACTTAAATTTGTTAAAATTTAAGTATGAAACGTAGTAAATTAAGTGAAGAAAAACAATT
>NZ_CAKVGN010000049.1 GCF_934747485.1 uncultured Brachyspira sp.
TAGCTATTTATATTATAAGGAATACCTACTTTATTTTAACTAAAAAACGTGCAATATCTATGGCTCCTAAACATAAAAAACTTAAAAATAAAATTGACAAACTTAAAAATTTTTAGTATATACTTATTATAACTATTAAAAATTTTAGGAACAACAATGAAAGCTTTAGTTTATATTGGAGATAAAAAAATAGAATTAAAAGAAATAGAAAATCCAAAGATTATAGATAGTAAGGACGCTATAGTAAAAGTGCAATTATCAAGCATATGCACAAGCGACTTTCATATAATAAATGGGCAAGTACCGAGGGTAAACAAAAACATAGTTCTTGGACATGAATTTGTGGGCGAAGTAGTAGAAGTTGGAAGCGATGTGAGAAAGTTAAAGAAAGGAGACAGAGTGTCTGCCAACTGCATAACTTTTTGCGGTGAATGTTACTACTGCAAAAAGGGCTTTATAAACAACTGCGAAAAAGGAGGCTGGGAAATAGGCTGCCGCATTAATGGCTGTCAGGCTGAATATGTGAGAGTGCCTTTTGCTGATATGTCATTAAATATACTTCCTAAAAATGTTACATACAAAAATGCATTATTTGTAGGTGATATTTTAGCAAGCGGATATTTTGGTGCTGAGCTTTGCGAGATAAAAGACAATGACACTGTTTCTGTAATAGGGGCAGGACCTGTTGGGCTTTGTGCTATGATGAGTGCGAGGGTTTTCGGTGCAAAAAAGATTATAGCCATAGACATAAACGAAGATAGACTAAATATAGCAAAAGAAAACAAATTAGCAGATTTTTTTATTAATCCTAACAAAGTCAATAATATAGAAGAGTATATAAAAGATATAAATGCTGGAAAACTTTCTGACGGCACAATAGAGGCAGCAGGCGGAGAAAACACATTCGATTTGGCTTGGAAAATTGCAAGAGCCAACTCTGTTGTGGCGTTAGTTGCAATGTATGAAAAGCCTCAGATACTTCCTTTAAATATAATGTATGGAAAAAACTTAATATTTAAAACAGGCGGTGTTGATGCTGTTCACAGTGATGAAATCTTAAAACTAATATCTCAAGGCAAATTAAATACAGATTTTCTCATCACTCATACTATAAAATTAGATGATATATTAAGAGGCTACGAAATATTTGATAAAAAAGAGGATAATTGCATAAAAATTGCCGTTGAAAATATATAAAAAATATTAAATATAATTATAAAAATCATTTTTCATACATAGTTTTTTTATATTTGAAGCATTGTCTAGTCCTAGTTCTTTTATATCTATGTTGAAATATAGAGAAAATACTAAATCATCTATATAATCTTTAATTATATTTTGTTCTTCTTTATCTATGCAGTCTGAGAATTTTAAATCATTTAATGATATTTCATTATTGTTATTAAATTTTTCTTCAATTACAGACTTTACTAAATGATATTTTCTTTTTATTTTTTGTTTTATTATATATCCATTATTGTCTGTCAAAATTAATTCATTTTTATTAACAGCAACATTGTTAAATTTTTGCTTCTGAGTATTAAAATCAACAAAGTCTTTTAACATATATTTTTCTATGTGTAAAATACCAATTGAATATTTTATTATTTCTTTTTTTATCTTTAAATTTTGATTTGTAATAATAGGTATCTTTATAAAATCTTTTATGCTACTCAGTGATAATAGTAAATCTTTTTCATTGTTAGAAAATAATAATTCTTTTAATAAAAAGAAATTAATTTTTGAATTTAATAAAGAGAATAAATATAATATTTCTTCTCTATTATTGCTTCCAATACCACAGAATTGATTTCTAGCCCATATGACTTTTTTATCCGTATAAAAAAACTTTTTTGCATTGGCATAAGACCAAATAACTTTATATGGAGAATCTAAAAAATAATACTCCTGATTACCCTGTCTCAATCCTATGAAATTTTTATTTTTTGGATTTTTTCTCTCATCAGGCCAATATCCTGATGCATCCCTTATACTATATAAATTATTATTGATTTTAGGATATATATAAAAATCTTTTTCTATTAACATCTGTTTTTCATCTATAGAATAACCTCCATCATAAAAAAACTGACTTTTAAAATTTTGATTTGCAAGTTTATGATCATAATATATATCAGAACTCAAATTTTTATTATATTCATAAATAAATTTAATAAACATATCATCTTTCTTTATGAAATTCCAATTATTAATATTATCTATTAAAATAGATTGTTCTAAATATTTATTTTTTATCTTATTAGAGTAATTTACATGGCTTATTTTTACTTTATTTTTTTTATTTGAAAGTTCTTTTTTTTCTACAAATAAAATTAATGATGAAGTTGCTACATCTTTATTTTGTTTTAACCCTCTATTGGTAAAAACATTATTATCAAATATTTTTATGCTTTTTATTTTTGTATTATGAGATAAATGATATCTCAAAACATCTAAATCACCTGCTGTTAATATTGTCTGAGGTATTATATAACATAATTTTCCATTATCTTTTAAAAGTGCTAACCCTAAAGCAATAAAAAAAGCATACAAATTAGGATTAGGTCTATATCTTTTAGGATGATTAGGAATAGAATGCAAATTTACCCCATATACATTTCCCAATGTTATTGAATCATCATTTTTGTCTTTAATAAGTTTAGTGAACTCTATTTCTTGACGGCAGCATTCATTATAACCTATATAAGGAGGATTGCCTATAACAAAATCAAATCTTTTTCTAGGCTCTCCATTTCCTTTTAATGATAAAAGCATATCCTCTAAATCTTTTTCATCTCTCATAAATGAAGGATAATCTAATGCTGTTTTTTGTATATGACTAAATAAATCTAATTCTTCATCAGAAAGAGAATTAATACCTGTTTCTAAAAATTCGCTTATGCTGTCTTTAGTTTTAAAAATTTTTAGTTTATTATCAATAGGGTTCTCATAATTATCATTAACTATTAAAGGAAGCATTCTCATAAGTATATTCATTTCAGCAAGGTAAAGCGGAAACTCCTCTATGTCTAAGCCAAATATATTTTTATCAATAAGTTCTTCTATTTTTTTAGAAGTATAAAGACTTCCATCATCGAAAGCATTTATTATTTTATCTACCGCACTATAGAGAAAAGTACCAGCTCCGCAGCTTACATCTATTAAAGATATTTCATCATCTGAAGCTTCTTTTAAATAATCTTCAGTATATCCAATTTCTTTTAACATAAAATTTACAACTGCAGGGTCTGTAAAATATTGCCCTTTATTTTTATCTTGATATAAATCTTTTAAATAATTTTCATAAATAAATCCAAATATTTCATTTTTTATTCCAGAAAAATTATATCTATTAATAAATACTATAATATCAAGCCAAGGAGATATATCATCAATATCAATTTCTCCTTTCAAGTTATCAATTAATTTTTTATTTATACTTTTTTGTTCTTCTGCAAAGGGTTTATAAATGTTGCTTGAAATATATTCAGATATGTTTTTTATCTCGCTGATTATGATAGAATAAAAATCTTTATCTAATAATGCTTTTTGAATTTTATTTAGAATTTTATTATATTCGTCATTGAATTTTTTATAACCATTATCAACTAACACTTTATACAATATAAATTGGATAAAATAAGCATAAGAAGTTTCTACTGCTTGTTTTTCTGCAGATGAATTATCAATTAAATTATTAAAACCTCCTATAGCTTTCATCTTTCCTTTAAAATTAGTTATTAACTGAGTAATATCATCAAAAAATATATATCTATTTTCTTGTTTATTTAAATTTAACTGCTCTATTTTTTCTTCTTCATTTGTTTTTAATAAATCTATATAATAATTTTCTTCTTTTATATATGAATTCCAATAACTTAAAAAATCTTTAGGAGATGAAATCATATCATTTAAATAAAATGATTTATATTTATTAGAACGGTAAAATCTCCATTCATTTCCATCAGTTAATATTGAAAATTTTTTATTCCAATCTTTTTGATATTGAAATACTTGCTCTATTCCATTTTCTATATTTTCAAATCTTTCTACTTCTACAGGTATAACTATATTAATTCCATCTATGAAAATTACATAATCAGGTCTTCTTCCTTCTTTAGAAGTTTCTATTGTAAACTCATATTTGCGGTTTTGATTTGGTGTAGATTCTAATCCTTTTTTTAAATTAAATAATTCATTTTCTTGCAATACTTCCTTTACAAAATCTTGAAGTCCGCCTAATTCTTTATTTTTAAAAATATCTTTTTCTTTAAGCCATATATTTTTTAAATTTTCTAAACTCATAAAATCCTCATAATATTAACTATTATAAAAAATATATAATATTATAATTTAATTACATATATAATCAATAATAAAAATGAATATAACTCTAAATAATTAGAGCTATCTAACATTTCCTGATTGTAATAATATTAAAATAGGTGTATAATATATCAATTAAAATTTAATTAAGTATTGAAGAGGATATTATATAATGGCTACTGGAGAAAAGACATATAGTTCGAAAAATATTCAGGTATTAGAAGGATTAGACCCTGTTAGAAAACGCCCGGGTATGTATATAGGTTCTACTGGTTCTCAAGGTTTGCATCATTTAGTATATGAGGTAGTTGACAATAGTATAGACGAGGCTATGGCTGGATTCTGTAAAAATATAACAGTTACAATAAAAAAAGATAATATAATAGAAGTAGAAGATGATGGAAGGGGAATACCGGTTGATATGCATCCGAAACTCAAAATATCTGCTTTAGAAGTTGTTATGACTAAACTTCATGCCGGCGGTAAATTTGACAATGAAACTTATAAAGTATCAGGCGGTTTGCATGGTGTTGGTGTATCTGTAGTTAATGCTTTAAGTACAGAGCTTATTGCTGAAGTAAGCAAAGACGGTAAACTTTACAAACAAGTATATCATAGAGGTATACCAGAAGAACCTGTTAAAGAGGTAGGCAAATCAAATAAAACAGGAACAAAAGTAACATTTACTCCAGACCCTGAAATATTTGAAACAACTGTTTATGATTATAAAATACTTGCTAATAGGTTAAGAGAATTGGCTTTTCTAAACAGGGGAATAAGAATAACTCTTATAGATAAAAGAGAGTCAAAACCTGTAAGTAATGAGTTTTATTATGAGGGCGGTATAGAAATGTTTATTACTCACCTCAATGAAAACAAAAAAACATTACATGATAAACCAATATATTTGCATAAGGCAGAAGATAAAACCGATGTGGAAGTGGCTATGCAATATGTTGATGCCTATAACGAAAATATATTCACATACTGTAACAACATAAACACTACAGAAGGCGGTACACATTTAGTAGGGTTTAGAACAGCTCTAACAAGAGTTTATACAGATTTTGCTAAAAAGCTTGAGTTAGACAAAAAAAATAAAATAACATTTATGGGAGAAGATACAAGAGAAGGTTTAGTTGCTGTAGTATCTGTAAAAATACCTAATCCTCAATTTGAAGGTCAAACGAAAACTAAATTGGGTAATACAGAAGTTCGTGCTGTAACAGAAAAACTTGTAGTTGAAGGATTAAATGATTATTTCTCACAAAACCCAAAAGTAATAAAAGCAATACTTGAAAAAATAATATCAGCAGCAAATGCCAGAGAAGCTGCAAGAAGGGCAAGAGATTTGGCAAGAAGGAAAAATGCTTTAGAGAGCGATTCTTTGCCAGGTAAATTGGCTGATTGTTCTGAGCAGGAAGTAGATAAATGTGAAGTATATCTTGTAGAGGGAGACTCTGCAGGCGGTACTGCTAAAGGCGGAAGAGACAGACATTTCCAAGCTATATTGCCATTAAGAGGTAAAGTGTTGAATGTTGAAAAAGCAAGACTCGACAAAATAATAGATACAGACAGCTTAAAACCAATAATAGCGGCATTAGGATGCGGAGTTGGTGCTTCTTTTGATATATCTAAAATAAGATATGGAAGAATTATCATAATGGCTGATGCTGATATTGACGGTTCACATATAAGAACTTTACTTTTAACTTTCTTCTTTAGATATATGCGTCCTTTAATAGATTTGGGGCATATATTTATAGCTGTTCCTCCTCTATACAAAATTAGTTTTGATAAGAAAAATTTTGTTTATGCTTACACTGATGAACAGAGAGATAAAATATTAGAAGAAAATAAAGACAGAAAATATGACATACAAAGATATAAAGGTTTGGGTGAAATGAATGCTGACCAGTTATGGGAAACTACTATGAACCCAGAAACAAGACTTATGTATCAGGTATTAACAGAAGATGCTGAAAAGGCAGATCAATTATTCTCTATGCTTATGGGCGATGAAGTTAAGCCAAGAAGAGAGTTTATTGAGGCTAATGCAAAATACGTTAAAAATTTGGATATATGATTTTTACTATATAGCTAAACAACTATATTTTGTAATTTCTTATTTTATTAAATTTTTATAAGTGTTGTGCACCTAAAAGAATTTTCTTCTGTCATAGTGTGTACTTTGTAGAAGTTTTATTTTTATGACAGGTTTAGCAAAGTATAAATATTTTATCTTTATATATTTAGAAAATTTATATAATATTATTTTTTTAGTTAAAAATGCAGTTTTTTCTAAAGCATATTCAAAATAAATAGATTATTTTATATAAATAGTTGTAGGGAAGTGGTAATATTATTAATCTATACAAATAAAAATATAAATTTTTTAGAGTATAAAACTGTTTGACTTTTATAACATTTGCTTTATAATATTTCATATTAATAATTGATTTTACATGTTAAAGATATATATTTTATTTAAGGAGGTAAAATTATGGATAATATATATGATTTAATTATAGTAGGAGGCGGTCCGGGCGGAATTGCTGCTGCTGTTGAGGCTGCTATACTTCAAATGAAAAAAGTGCTTCTTATAGAGAAAGGTGATAATCACTCTACTACTATTAGAAAATTTTATAAAGATGATAAAAGAGTAGACAAAGATTATAAAGGAGAAGCTTTAGATTTAAAGGGAAATATTAAATTTGAAACAGCAACTAAAGGCGATGTATTAGATTTATTTAGCGAATGTTTATTTGGAAACTATATTGAAGCTATGTTTAATACTGAAGTTGAATCTATTAAAAAAAATAATGAATATTTAGAAGTTACTACTGTTGATAATAAAAGTTATACTGCTAAATATGTTGTAGCTTCCATTGGTAAGATGGGAAGACCTAATAGACCTGATTATAATATACCGCCTAGTTTGAATAATGTTGTAAACTTTAATATTTACAAATGCAAAGAAAATGAAAAAATATTAGTAGTTGGTGGCGGAAACTCTGCTGTTGAGTATGCTTATCTTTTGGGTAAGGATAATGATGTTACAATCAATTATAGAAAGGCTGAATTTACAAGACCTAATGAAAAGAACTTAGAAACTATTAAAGAAGATATAGCGAGCGGTAAGGTAAAACCAAGGTTGGGGGTTGATATAACATCTATAGAAGACAGCAGCGGAAAAGTGTTGGTTCATTATGCTGATGGTGTTAATGATACTTATGACAGAGTAATATATGCTTTAGGAGGAGTTGCTCCGATAGATTTCTTAAAGAGATGTGATATAGAATTAGATGAAAGCGGCGTACCTATAGTTAATGATAAACATGAAAGCTCTGTTAAAAATTTATTTATAGCTGGGGATATATTATATAAATCCGGCGGTTCTATTGCTAAGGCTTTGAATGCGGGATTTGATATAGTTAAGCATATAGATGAGTTAATGAAAAAATAATTTTATTATAAGGAGTATAAATTAAGATGTTAAAAGTACTTGCAATTTGTGCTAATGGTTCTGGAACTAGTTTAATGATGGTAGGAAAAATAAAAAGTGTTTTGGAAAGTTTTGATATAAAAGATGCAGAGATAGAACATTCTGATTTGCAAAACAATAAGATAGATGAATATAATTTAATATTTTGCCCTTTTGCTTTCTTAGAAAAGGTAAAAGAATGTGTAAAAGATGATACTAAAATTATAGGCATCAAAAATATATTATCTGAAGAAGAGTTTAAAAAGCAAATTATAGATTCATGCAATTTGGAAGAATTAAAGAAGATATAATAATTTTTTTATAAGTTTTAAAAGGCGAAAGGTTAATTAAAAAAATAATCTTTCGCTTTTTTATATATATTTAATACTATCCTTTTTTATAAAATATGCTATCATTAGGAAACTATATTGCGGAGAGTCTTATGCAGAAAAATAAAAAAATATTCTTTTACTTATCTTTAATTATATTATTATTATCTTTTTCTTTAACTATTTTTAATAGAGTATATTCATTTAAAAGAGCTGGAGCTCCATATGATGACTTTTTGTCGCATTTTTATGATATGAAGCAATATTATGAAAATAAAACTATTCCTGTAACGGGTGCTAGGTTTGTTATGGAACCTTTGGATAAAAATAATAATCCTCGTGTACCTGGCGGTTTTTTCTACATACATTATTTGCTTACTTATAAACTTGCTAATGAAAATATAACTGCAATGAGAATAATTAATTTAATCACCATGCTATTGCCTGTTATAATATTTCTATTTTGGGTTTATAAAAGATTTGGAATATCAATATTAGCTATTATGTCTGTTTTTATGCTATTTAATATATATTATGTTTACACAAATACCATATTTGGAAATCCTAATGTTACTTTATCATTATCATTTTTACTAATACCAATTATAGCTGAATATATAGCTAATACTAAATATTCAAACGCTGCTGCTATGATGTTTTTTCCGGTGCTTGCTTTAATGGGACAGGCACATTTTGCCGTATATTATGGAATTGTGCCTACGGTGATATTGTATTTGATAGTGAGATATAAAATTACTCTTAAATATATTAAATATATACTTTTGGGGGTTTTTATTTCTTTTTTAACTTATTTGCCTTATTTAATCAGCGAAATTCAAAATGGTTTTCAAAATACAAATAAAATGTTTATGCTTTCATCTGCAGCAGAAAGGAATGCTTTTCCTTTTCCGCAGGTGCATTTCTTATTTATGTTTCCTACTAATGAATTTTCTGTAATGTATTATGCTAAGCATTTTGATAGGATTATGTCTTTTTATTTGAATGATAATCCATATTATGTATTTTTATTGATTGTATTAGTGCTTTCTATTATAGTTGTATTTGCTGCTTTTATATATTCTATTATATATTTTATAAAAAATAAAAAGTGGAAAATTAATAATAATACTAATAATACAGAGATGGTTATTAATGAGTTATTTATATTATTTTTATTATATTTCCCTGCTACTATTTTTACTACAATATTTGGAGGAGGGGTGGCAGGACAGACTAGGTATCAATTTGGCGGATTTGGTTTGTCTTTTGTGCCTATAATATATTTTCTTTATTATTTAATGGTTAAAAACAATTATAAAGTATTAAATTGTATGGCTGTATTTTCTATATTAAGTGCTATTGCTATGAATTTTAATATAGTTGTTTATTATCAGAAGTTTCATGAGCCTTATAGGTGGACTGATTATATTGAGAGTGTATATGCTATAACAGAAGATGCTAATGGAATGAATTTTAAAATAGATAATGCTTCTTCATATTTTAATGATATGGGTAAGGCTTATAGTAAATATGATAGTTGGAAGAATGTTTCTACTAACGAGAGTATAACTTATTATTTGGATGTGCCTGAATTTGAAAAAAAATATCCTCCTATATTTGATAGGAATGCATTGCTTTCAAAGAAATATTCTAAAGAAGAAATTGAAAATATGAATTTAAAAGTTATATCGAGCAATAGTACTTGTATAGTTTATAGAAAGTAGGTTTTATTGATTGCATAATTAGGCAGTAAGATAATTATATTTGAATATTAAAAAAAATTTTAATTGGGGATTTGCCCACTGCGAAGCGTATCCGTAGGATATAAGGTTCTTTTATACCAATACCGAGTAGGTGCCTATCGGCAAAGGAACTGGGGTTTGGGGCAAAGCCCCAATTATAAATTTAAAATACTAAAAAAATAAACAGTATAACTATTTATTAATTTAGTTTTGAAACAAGTCTATTATAAAAAAATAAAAGGGCGGCTATGAGTAATGGCTGTCCTTTTTATTTTTCTTATTATTGAATATTTAGGTAAAATTTTATATACTATATAAAAAGTATTGTGAAAATGAGGTGTTTATGGCGAATTATAATTCAGCTAAACAGAAAGCTTATGATGTTATTTTGCATTTGGTGGATAATTTTCAAAATGGTATAAAAAGTAAAAATGAAACGGAGACTAGAAGGTATTATATTGATAAGTTTTTTGAGGCTTTGGGGTGGGATGTTGGTAATGAAAAAGGTAAAAGGGAAGTTATACATGAGGATATAGTGAAGGTGAAAGGGAAGACTAAATTTCCTGATTATGGTTTTTATTTTAAGGGGAAGAGAGTATTTTTTGTGGAGGCGAAAGATACTAAAGTTGATATAAAAAATGACAGTAGGCCTGCATTTCAATTGAGGTCTTATGCTTGGAGTGCAAAACTTGGTGTGAGTATTTTGACGGATTTTGAGGAGTTTGCCGTTTATGACTGCACTGTGCGTCCGAAAGAAAATGATAGGACTGATGCGGGTAGAATAAAGTATTTTACTTATGAAGATTATTTGAAAGAAGATGTTTTTGATTATATATATGATTTGTTTGAGAGGGAGAATGTTGCTAATGGTTCTTTAGATGTTTATTCTGAGAACTTATGCAATAGAAAGGGGAGCGAGACAGTTGATGTGCATTTTCTTAGCACTTTAGATGAGCTTAGGACGAAATTGGCTGTTGTGATAAGTAAGCTTAATAGGGAGATGAGCGAGAAAGATATAAATTATGCGGTGCAGCAGATTATTGACAGGATTATATTTTTGAGGGTGGCTGAGGATAGGAATGTTGAGAATTATGGGCTTCTTGCTTTGGCTAATCCTAAAAATAAAAATGAAGATGATTTTAAAAATTACGGTTTTAATGGGGAGAATAGTTATTATGAGAATTTGAATTATATTTTTGATAGGGCTAATGAGAAATATAATTCGGGGTTATTTGATGAAGATGCGATAGTAAGAAATTTAAATATAGATGATAAAACAATAAAAGATATTATAGATGAGCTTTATACGCCTAAGAATCCTTATCAGTTTTCAGTGATACCAGTTGAGATAATAGGTAATGCTTATGAGCAGTTTTTGGGCAAGACTATTAGTATAGATAAGAATCACAAGGCGGTTATAGAATTAAAGCCTGAGGTACGCAAGGCGGGAGGAGTTTATTATACGCCTGAGTATATAGTAGATTACATAGTAGCGAATACGGTAGGGGAGGCTATAAAGGGTAAGACACCCGATGAGATAGTAAATATAAAGATATTGGACCCAGCTTGCGGCAGCGGAAGTTTTTTACTTGGGGCGTATAAATATTTGCTAAATTATCATAAGGAATATTTTTTGAAGAATAAGACAAAGAAATATATGGGTTCAAGATATGAGATAATAGACGAGAGCGGTAATTTAGCATTATGGGTACGTAAGCAGATACTAATTAATAACATATTTGGTGTAGACATAGACAGCAATGCGGTAGAGGTAGCGAAATTATCACTTTTATTAAAAAGTTTTGAAGATTCTTTCAATGTTAATGAATACGGGCAAGGTTCTTTACTTAATGAGAAAATCCTTCCAAGTTTGGATAACAATATCAAGTGCGGTAACAGCTTGATAGGTAATGATTTTTACGAGAGCCATTTAGATTTGGACGATGCCACTTTATATAAAATAAACTGCTTTGATTGGGAGGAAGAGTTTAAAAGCATTTTTAAAGGCGGCGGCTTCGATGTGGTGATAGGCAACCCGCCGTATGTAAAAATTCAGACAATGGCAGAATCGAGTCCAATAATTGTAGATGAATTAAAGAAAAAATATAAAAGTGCAAGCAGCGGTAATATAGATATTTATTTATGTTTTGTTGAAAAAGCTCTTAAATTATTAAAGGCTACAGGTGAAATGGGATATATTTTGCCAAATAAATTTTTTGAAGGAGATATGGGCGAAAATTTAAGAAATATTATAGCTACTAAAAAGGCTTTGAAAAAAGTTGTATATTTTGGAGCAAATCAAGTTTTTAATAATGCTACTACATATACTTGTTTATTATTTTTAAGCGGAAGCGAAAGAGAAAATTTTGAGTTTTTAAGAATTTATAATAAAGCTGACTTAGTAGAGGTTTTAAATAATGCTAAATTTATTAAGCTACCTATTTCATTAACAAATGAAGAAAAATGGAATTTCCATAGTGAAAATATACTCAATATATTAAATAAATTAAAATCTATGCCTATAAAATTAGAAGATTTGACTAGAAAAATTTTTATTGGAACTCAAACAAGTGCAGATGATATTTATATTTTATATGAGGGAGAAGAAAATAACGGAATTGTTAAAACTTATTCTAAATCATTAGACAGAGAAATCGAAATAGAGCGAGAAATTCTAAAACCATTTTTATTGGGTAAAGATGTAAAAAGATATTCTTCACCTATACCAAATAAATGGATTATTTTTCCATATAAAATTGAGGATAATTCAGCAGTTCTTTATTCAGAATGTGATATAAAAAATAAATTTCCGAAAGCTTGGGAGTATTTAAAAGAAAATAAAAAAATATTAGAAAATAGAGAACATGGTAAATTTAAAAATACATGGTGGCAATATGGAAGAACACAAAATTTAAATGAATTTGAGAATAATAAACTATCTTTCCCTGATGTTGGATTGAGAGCACAAGGTATTTACGATAACTCTAATTTATATCATTCTAATACTATGTATAGCTTATTATTCAAAGATAAAGATATAAATTTATTATTTATTTTATCTATTTTAAATAGTAAATTGTTTAGTTATTTTATGAGAATGGTAGGTACAGAAATTAGAGGTGGATATATAAGATTTAATCCAAGATTTGTTAATAATTTTTCAATACCAAATGTAGATAAAGATACAGAAAATAAATTATCTAGTCTAGTTGAAAATATTATATCTCTAAATAAAAAATTATCCATTGAGAAAAATCCTAATTCTATTACTATGCTCAACAGGCAAATAAATGCTGTTGACAAGCAGATTGATTCTTTAGTGTATAAATTGTACAATTTGACTGATGATGAGATTAGAGTTATTGAGGGATAATTTTATTAAAATATATATTTATAGCATATAAAAAAATACTGTATTTTTTTATAAAAAATACTTGTCTATTTTTGATAATTTCTTATATTATTAATATATAAAATTAAAAAATGGAGTTTTACATGGCAAGAACAACAAAAACTGTTGGTAGAAAAGCTTCTCGACTATTAAAAAGTAAAAAGACTAGTCGTGCTGTTAAATCGGTTGCTGCTTCTGCTTTAAGACAGAGAAGAAAATAAATAGTATAGGAGTAAAAAAAATTATGTATACTGGATATACTAAAGTAAAAAATAAAAAAGGTACGGGAGACGATAATCCTCCAAAAGGTTATAATAGTTGGAAAGAATATTGGGAAGACGCAAAAAATAGAAAATTTGATAAATGTTCTAATGTAAAATGTGAAAAACCTGCTGAAGATGGTTCGCATGTTTTTACTTATATGACAGTATCAAATTCTATATCTAAAAGTGAAATTGTTGAATTATCTCAATATATAGTTCCTCTTTGTAAGACTTGTAATAACCCCAATAATGAGAACGATATAGAGGTTTCAACATATGATTTATTAAAAATATAACTTAAATGATTAGTCAAGCTCAGCTTCTGGGCTTGGCTATTTTTTTATAAATGTATTTAATTGTATTGCAAATATGTCATCGTCTATATTTATACTTTTGTGATTTATTATTTTTTTTCGTATACATAAATATGAAGCTTGCAATATTTCTAATATTCCAATTATAATGCCTATATTTATTATAGTTATTTCAATATTATTTATAATACAAATTCCAAAAGCTATTAATACCTCCCAAAATACTAATACTATATGCATACATTCATATAAAGATTGATTAGAAAAAACTCCATTACCATTATTATTTTTATTTATAAAAAATCCATTTATATTAATATTTAATTTATTTTCTAAATATAAAATATGATATAAGTAATTAATTATTATACTTTCTTTTTTATGCAATCCAAATATTTGTATTATTGTTATTATATAATTCAATGCCATTATAAATAATAATCCTGTAACTATATAATTATTTTCTTGTTTATTAAAATATAATACTATAGAAGCAATATCTAAATTTTCAATGTCAATTATTTTTATTACTATATTTAATATAAATGTTATTGTAGCTACTTGAAATCCCCAAAAAAATAGAAGCAACTTATAATATTCATCAATTTGATTTTTCTTTTCTTGTAAAATTCTATTTAAAGAGTTTTCAATAATAGAGTTGTCTAGTTTTTGTTTATTAAATATTAATTCATCATAAGTATTTTTTATTTTTTTCTTATTAAAAATATATTTAATAATATTGAAAATATATTCAATAATATAATTTATTGTAAATCTTAATATCAAAAGTATTAATAATATAATCATATTAATCCCGTAGTATGAATGTATATTTACACTATGTTTATATATTACATTTATATTTTTGTAAAGTAGTATTTATTTTTATGGGAGGGTTAGTTTTTTAGTCTATTTTTTGCCTAATATGCGATAATGAACCGCACACTGTTACATATTCTACAATATTAAACTATGCCGTGAGGAAAGCCCGTATGGCGAATACTGAGGAAAGCCCCCGACCGGAGGAAGTGCGTTAGCTAGGCGAGTAGAAAAAATTCATATTTCTTGGCTCATTATTTTAAAAAATTTGTTTAACTATATAGGGTGTACCCTTCGGGTATTTCCTCGCTACGCTCAGTCAGGCAGCGGGAACACAAAATTTTAAAATTTTTTCTTATCCCCTCATTTTTTTGGTTCGGCGGCGTTGGGGTGAGGGTTGGCGTTGGGGTTAGGTGGGCGTTATGGTCTATTCGTGGGTACAACTTAGCAGTGAACCGCACACTAGTACATACTATACGCTATAAACTTATGACGTGCGGAAAGCCCCCGACCGAAGGGATGCCTTTAGGGCGACCGGAGGAAGTGCCTGTGGTGCGACCGGAGGAAGTGCATGTGGTATGACCAGAGGAAGGGCATTAGCTATGCAGCAAAAGAAGTTTCATTTTTCAGTATTATAATTTTTTATTGAAGTTTTTTATTAATTGTATATAATTCTCTAACTTGAAATAAAGGTTTAAATTTATGAATAGAAAAATAACAATAGAAAATGTAGAGATTCCTTCGAGATTTTTTTTAGCACCAATGGCTGGTTATACAGATTATGTATTTAGAAGACTTTCAAGAAGATTTGGGGCTGGTTTACTTGTTACAGAGTTAGTGAGTGCTGCCGCTTTGGCAAGAATGATTAAAAAGACTTATAGATATATGGAGCATAAGGAAGATGAATACCCTATATCTTTGCAAATATTTGGCAATAAAGAAGATGATTTTAAAAAGGCTATAGAGCTTACAGATTTGTCAGGTTTTTCGTTTATAGATATTAATATGGGCTGCCCTACAAAAAAGGTTGTACGAAATAATGGCGGGGCTGGACTTTTATCGGATACTGACAAAATGATTTCTATACTCAATACTGTTAAAAGTGTTTCTCCTTTGCCTGTTAGTGTAAAGATAAGATTAGGCTTTCAGAGAGGGGAGGGCGGTGAGATAGAGAGAGCTTTAGCATTAAAAGAGAATGGGGCAGTATTTCTCACACTTCATGGGAGGTATGCAAGCGATTTATATAGAGGAGTTGCAGATTGGGAGGCTATTGCTAAGGTAAAAGAAGCTTTGGGAAAAGATTATATATTGATTGGAAATGGAGATATAAAAACAAAAGAAGATGCTAAAAGAGCTTTTGAGATATCTAAGGTTGATGGTATTATGGTTGGAAGAGCTGCTATTGGTAATCCTTGGGTGTTTAGAGAATTAAATACTATATTTGAAGATAACTCTCAGTATAATGATGATGATAGTAGAAATTTAAAATCTGTTTTAATAGAGCATATAAACGGCTGCTGTGAACTTTATGGTGAAGTGAGCGGCATACATTTTATGCGTAAATTTATCATGAAATATCTTACTGGTTTTAGAATGGATAAAAAAATAGAGTTTATGAAATGTGAAAATAAAAAAGATTTATTTATATTAATAGATGAAGTTTTAAAGGATTGATTTCCTTCTAAAAAATATTAAAGTTATAAACATTATTATAGGAAATATTACTGCAAAAAATATACCGGCTTTTAACCCTACTTGTGTAATATTATTATCTAAAAGAATATTATTAAATATATTTATTATTTTTTTGTTATTAGAAACGAACCCTACAATACCGGGTCCAACAGCACATCCAATATCTCCAGCCAAAGCAAGCAAAGCGAACATTGCAGTACCGCCTTTACTATATGTTTTTGATGCTAAACTAAACACAGAAGGCCACATTATAGCAACAGAAAGACCAACTAAAGCACAGCCTATTAATGATATTAAAGCATAAGGACTAAATACTATTATAATATAACCAGTAAAGCAGAATATAGAAGAAACAATAAGTGCCTTTTTTATGTCTATTTGTTCAGATTTAAGTCCATAAATAAGCCTAACTATTCCCATACAAAAAGCAAACATGCTAGCACCGAATATATCTCCAAAACTTTTATTAACGTTAAGACCAAGCTCGGCAAATAATGATACCCACTGTGCAATAGTTTGTTCAGAAGCCCCGGCACATATCATAAGCAAAACAAAAACTAACACTATTTTTACAGATAATAATTTTCTTATAGATACTGTGTTATCAGCGTTTTTATTTTCTTCATGAGTAACCAATACATTTATAGGAACATTAGCAAATAAAAATATGTTTACTAAAGGAACTATTGCCCAGATAATAGATAAATATTTCCAATTATCTATACCAAATATGTTAAAGTATATAGTAGAAAATATTACAACAGCCATAGAACCCCAACAATAAAAAGAATGAAGTATGTTCATGGCTTTAGTTTTTTGTTTTTCTGGGAGTGCTTCTACTATCGGACTTACTAAAACTTCTATTAAACCTCCGCTTATAGCATTAATAAAGAAACATATTAATATAGCAATATATGGATTAATAAAAAAAGGAAGTATGCCAAGCATTATTAAACCCAATGCAGAAAACACATGAGCCAAAACTATTGGTATTCTATAGCCTATTTTGTCTATAAATTTAATAGCTAAAAAATCAATAAGCATCTGAATAGCAAAATTAAAAGAAGATAATAAACCTATTTGTGTAAATGATATATTAAAATCTTTTTGAAACACTATAAAAATGAGAGGAGGAAATATATTAACTATTGCTTGATTAATGCAACCTATATAGCTAGCATATTGCGTATGGGTATAATTAAATTTCATTTTATTTAGCCTATTATAAGATTAGTTTATTATATTAAAAAATTAAAGGTTTGTAAAGAATGTAATTATATTTTCATAGTATATTTTAAATATAAAAATTCTTAATAAGCTTGTAGAAACATATATAAATAATTATAAAAAAATAATAATAATAAAATATTAATTAATACTATATGAAAAAAGCATGCCAAAATAATAGCATGCTTTTTTGTATAATATATTTAGGCTTGAGTGATTTTTTGTTTAAACCATTCTTTTCCTTCTACTATCCTTGAAACCAACATACCAGCAACATTATCCCCAACAGAATTAACCATAGTAGCAGGAGGGTCCACCAATATACCAATAGTAGCTATTAACGGGAAAGCCTCAGGTGGGAAACCATATATAGAAACTATAAGCATTTCACTGATAAGTCCGCCTCCCGGTATAGCACCATTAGCCATACCAGCAAGTACAACAAATATTATAGAACCAATCCAAACATCAATACCAGTAAAGTTCATTCCAAATACACCATAAAGAAAAGCTATTTTTAATATTCCGCTTAAACAAGTACCGTCCATGTGAGCAGTAGCACCTATAGGTAAAACTATATTTCTAACGTCTTCATTAACTCCTATTTTTTTAGAAGCTTCCAAGTTTATAGGAAGTGTAGCAATAGAGCTTTGTGTTGAGAGTGAAGTTATCATAGGAGTAATTAAATATTTCATTGATTTTACGCCATATTTTCCGGCAGCAATATAACCATAAATAGGGAAGAAAATAAAGAAATATAAAAAAGCTGCAGGATAATAAACAGCACAGGCTCTCGCATAAGTACCTATTAATTCCGGTCCAAACTTACCAACCAAATTAGCAAAATAAGCACCTAAACCAATAGGAGCATAATACATTATAATGCTTACTAACTTCATTAAAGCAAGTGTGGCCGCTTCAATAACAGGTATTAAAGGCTTCGCTTTCTCTCCTACCAATTTTATAGAAAAACCAAAGAATAAAGAAAATACTATAAGAGGAAGCATATTGCTTATGGAAAGTAAATCTTTAAAATCTGTAACAGTTACCATTTTTACTAATTGTTCTGATACTTTAGGAGGGTTAGGCTCTTCTACTTGAGTGATAGGCATAGTAAAGCCTTCAGCTGGGTTAAATACTCTAACAGTGATTATCATTATAGTGGCAGCAATAAGACCTGTAATGATAAATACTATAAACATAGAAGCTACTATTTTACCTAATCTCTTCATATTATCCATTTGAATAATAGAATTTGTAATAGATAAAAATATAAGAGGAACAACTACAGTAAATAGTATATTAATAAATATATCCCCAAACGGCTTTAAAACAGTAGCCTTCTCTTTGAGAATTATTCCCAATATACTTCCTACAATTACTCCAGAAACCAATAGTATTGGAAACCTATAATTTTTCCAAAAAGAACTTTTCATAAAAATCTCCTTTTTTTAAAATTATTTATAGTTTTTAGTTTTTAATTGTGAAGTTACTTTATTGACAAACTGTTCTATATATTTGAAATCTGTTGCAATATTAACTCTTATAAAGCCTTTACAATTATCAGAGAACCATTCTCCAAAGTCTATAGCTATTTTACAATCATCTTGTATAAACTCTTTTACTCTCTCTGGATTAACAACCTTTCTTAAATCTATAAAAGGCAAATAAGTTCCTTCTAAAGGGCTTGTTATTATCTCAGGTACTTTTGCTTTTAATTCATCTCTTATATATTCGTAATTACGTTTTAATGTTTTTAAAAGTCCGTCAAGCCAATCTGAACCATATCTATATGCAGCTTCTGTAGCAACCATTCCTAATAAACTTAGCTCTGTTCTATTGATAGTGTTTACATATTTATTATATCTTTCTCTCATCTTTTCATCTGGTATTATAATATGAGAGTTTAGAAGACATGCTAAGTTAAATGTTTTTGAAGCTGAAGATAATACTATTAATCTATCTAAGTATTTTTCTTTATTTTTTATAGAAAGTGCAGAAATAAATGGTCTTACCCCTAAATTCATATCTTGGTGAATCTCATCAGAAATAATGTATACGTTATGCTTTTTACATATATCAAAAGCTTTATCTATCTCTTCATCTGTCCAAACTCTTCCAGCAGGGTTATGAGGGTTACAGAATATCATCAATTTTACATTATTTTTTACTATATCATTCTCTAATTTTTCAAAATCAATTGAAAATACTCCATTATCATTTTTTAATTCACATTTTATTAAATTCCTTTCATTGTCTTTAACAGCATTATGAAAAGGATAATAAACAGGAGTAAGGATTACAACACTATCACCCTTATTAGTAAAAGCATTCACTAACCAATATAATGCAGTTACTAAGCCTGTTGAAAAATTTATCCATTCTTCTTTTAAATCTATATTGTATCTGCTTTTCTGCCAATTAAAAAAAGCTTCAAAATAGCTGTCCCATAAAACAGTATATCCAAAAACACCATGAGACACTCTTTTATTTAAAGCTTCTATAACTTCATCTGGAGCTCTAAATTCCATATCAGCAACCCACATAGGGATTAAACCATCTACCTTAAATCTTCTATCTTTTTTTGTTTCCCATTTCTGAGAATTCGTATTTTCTCTGTTCACTAAATATTTACTATTAAATTCTTCTATAGTCATAAAAAATCCTTAAAAACTAATTATTATATATAATAAAGTATATTCAATTATTTTATTATATCAAGAATGAAAATGTGTATATTTATTATAGAAATATAATAATTATTAGTTAATAAAAAAATGCTTAATAATATATTATTAAGCATTTAAACATTTAATTATTGAAAAATTAATATTTTATAAAATAATTAATTATCTTTTATCCAATTTTTACCTTTAAAAATTCTAGCTAACAGCATACCAGCTCCCACATCATTTGTAGCATTTATTGTAGTAGCCGGAGCATCTGTGATTGTGCCAATCAAAACCATAATTGGTATAGACTCCGGAGGAAAATTAAAAGCAGATATTATAAAAATCTCTCCAACATATCCTCCTGCAGGTATAGCCCCCATTACAGATGATGCCAAAACTGATACCAATATAGCTGTTATTATATTTTGCGGCTCTAATATATTTATATTAAACATGCTGCACATAAAAGTAATTTTTAATATGGTTATTAATGTAGCCCCAGATTTATGCAAGTTACAGCCCATAGGTATAGTTAAGTCGTTAATATCATCTGGTATTCCAATGTTTTTTCCAGCTATTAAATTAGTTGGTATTGTGGCGGCAGAAGAGCATGTACCTAAAGAAACTAAAGAAGGAGGTATTATGTATTTCCAAAATAGTTTTACTCCTTTTATTCCGGCAGCAAGATAAGCAAAAATTGTATTAGATGCAAAATAAAATACTATAGCTGCTATAAAATATATGATTAAAGCTCGGGATAATGGTCCGGAAAGTCCTGCCCCATTTTGTCCTACTAAAGTTGCAAAAAAAGCTCCAAGTCCAATAGGTGCTATATACATTACATATGAAACTACTTTTGATATTATTGAAGTTAAAGAACCAAAAAATTTTACTACAGGTTTTCCTACTTCTCCTACTTTTACCGTAGCTATTCCTATAAGCATTGCAAATACTATTAAAGCCATCAAGTTTTGTCTAGACCATAAAAGCGGAAAATCATTAACTGTAAACATTGCTAATATATTTGAATTGCTAGTCATGTTATTTATAGTTTCATTCATAGCAATATTAGCTCCCTCTGCAGGATTGAATATTATAGTTATTATTAGCATACATATAGCTGCTATAGTTTCAGCTAATAAAAATATTAATATCATTATCCCTAATACTTTTCCAAGCTTATTTGTATTTTCCATGTTAGATATAGAATACACAAGCGAAACAAATATCATAGGTACAACACAACAGTAAAGCAAATTCAAAAATATATCAGCAATAGGTTGAAGTACAGAAGCCTTCTCTCCAAAAATCGCCCCAATAATAGAGCCTACTAACATTCCTAAAATTAAAATAAATGAAAACTTATAATTTCTTAAAATATTCATACAAACTCCTAATATCTATTAAATATTTATTAATATTTTCAAAATACATAAACTTATAAATTAAAAAAGCCCATCTATTATATATAGAGGGCTTTTTTATTTATGCTATAAAAATATATTGTTATTACTGAGCAGTATCAGTTGTTTGATTATTTTGCTGATTATTATTAGCAGCAGGTTTAATATTTTTAATAGCATCTATAGCAGCTTGTCTGATAGCCAAGAAATACTGATCATCTTGAGAAAGGTCTATTAAATCACCTAAAGCTATAGGACTTCCTATTTTACCTAAAGCAACAGCTACTTCATAAACTATACCTTGAGTTCTTCCTAATCTTAATTGGAAAAGTAAAGCAGGAACAGCTTTTTCACTTCCTATTTCACCTAAAGCCTGTACAGCAGCGATAATATTGAAAGTTTCTTGTTCAGCGAAAAGCATTTGAGATATGTAATCTACACTAGTTTCAGATTTAGCAATTTTTGCAGCTTGTAATGCTTGATATCTTACAGTAGAATCAGCATTAGAACCAGTAGTACCGCCTAAACCATAGCCAACATATCTATTAATTGTTCTTATAGCTAAATCACTATTAACACCTTTTTTACTTAAAGCTTCAAAACATAATGCTTTAACTGATGGCGAACCAGTTTCTATAGCATTAATTAAAAGCTCTTCATCTTGATTAACTAAAGCATCTACGAAGTTTTGATCTAATTGTTCTCTTGGTTTTTCACCTGTTGTGTTATTAGCATTTTGAGTAGTAGTAGTATCTGTTGTTGTTTCTTGTGCAAACATAGTTGTTACAGAAAATACAAGAACTAATGTTGAAATGAATATTTTTTTGAGCATTATAACCCCCCCCTTTATATTTGCTTTAATCATATATTTATTGTAAAATAATTGCAAGTGATTTATTTTAATGTATTGTTTAGGAGCCATACATATTGCACGTTTTTTAGTTTAAAAAAAGCAGGTATTCCTTATAATTTAATTAACTAAAATAAAACAAAAGGAATACCTATGAAAGAATATACTTCAAATCAAAGAAAAAAGATAGTTCTAAAAATTAATAAAGTTAAGAATAAAGAGATATTAGCTTTAAAATATAAGATTAGTATTAGAACATATTATTATTGGAAAAGCCAATTAGAAACTTATTCTATTAT
>NZ_CAKVGN010000050.1 GCF_934747485.1 uncultured Brachyspira sp.
ATTGTTTATCTTTACTTAATTTACTGCGTTTCATACTTAAATTTTAACAAATTTCAGTTATCTAGGACAGCCCCTAAAATTATTTTATTTTAATATAAGCTCCGCTCATAGCACTTGTGGCTAAAGATGAATAAATAGCTAAAGCACCTTTTTTAAATCTAGGCACAAATGGTTTAATATTCTTAGCTCTTTCTTTTAATATATTATCAATTTCCTCTTTAGATTTCTTTTCATTTTTTACACCAACAATATTTAAAGAATACTCATCTACATTTATATGAATAAGGTCATCATTTTCTATTAAAGCTATAGGACCGCCATCAGCAGCCTCAGGAGATACATGTCCTATTGCAGGTCCTCTATTAGCTCCAGAAAAACGCCCATCTGTAATTAATGCCACAGTAGAACTTAACTCTTCATCAGAAGATATAGCTTCCATAGTATAAAACATTTCAGGCATGCATGAACCTTTAGGTCCTTCATATCTTATTATTACAGCATTACCCGGTTTTATAGTTTTATTGATTACAGCTTCCATAGCATCTTCTTCTCTGTCAAAAACAACAGCTTTCAATATAACATTTCTCATTTCTTTAGGTAAAGCAGAATGTTTTATTACAGCACCTTCAGGAGCAATATTACCTTTTAATATAGCTATAGACCCGCCTTCTTTTATTGGTTTTTTATAAGGTTTTATTATATCTTCTCTTTTTAAATTAATCTTTTTAAGTTCTTCATCAGATTTTTCAAAATAACCATTTTTTTCTAAATCTTCTAAATTATCTCCTAAAGTCTTTCCTGTAACAGTCATAACATCAAGATGCAAAAACTCACGTAATTCTCTCATTACAGCAGGAACTCCGCCAGCTTTAAAAAAGTAAGAACCTGGATAATAACCGCTAGGTCTTATATTTGTTATAAAATTAATTTTCTTATGTATCTTGCTAAAAAGTTCCATATCTATATCTATATTCATCTCATTAGCTACTGCCGGTATATGCAAAAGAGTATTTGTAGAACCTCCTATAGCAGAATGAACCATTATAGCATTTTCAAAAGCTTTTTTTGTAAGTATTTGGTCTGGTGTTATATTATCATAGGCAAGTCTTATAGATTCTTTAGCCACTTTTTTAGCAACCTCTTTTAAATCATTCATATCTACTGCCATCATAGCAGTACCAGGCAAACTTAATCCCAATGCTTCAACCATAACTTGCATAGTAGAAGCTGTGCCCATAAAAGAGCAAGCACCGCAACTTGGACATGCATTATATTTAGCATTTAAAAATTCTTCTTTAGTTATCTCATTTCTTTGATATCTAGCTGAATATGCTCCTACTTGTTCAAGTGTAAGTAAATTAGGACCAGCCTGCATAACACCGCCAGTTATAACTATAGAAGGTACATTTAATCTTGCTATAGCTTTTAAATGTGCAGGTACACCCTTATCACAAGAACAAATAAATATAGCACTATCGAAAGCCGTAGCATTAAACTGGCACTCTATCATATTACATATAAACTCTCTGGAAGGTAAAGAATAATTCATACCATCATGACCTTGTGCTTGACCGTCACACATGTCTGTTGTAAAAAATAGATTTCCTTTAGCATTATTATTTTCTATTTCATTATATGCTTCTTGTGCTATAGGAAGTAAATGAGCACTTCCAGGGTGACTATGACCATATGTAGTTTGTATAAATACATGAACCTTATCCAAATCCTCAACTTTCCATCCCATTCCAATTTTTAATGGATCTATTTCAGGAGATAATTTTCTCACCTTTTGACTAGGCATATCATTAATAGTTCTTTTCATAATAAATTATCCTTATCAAATAATTATTTCTTTGCTGCCCACATTTCTATTTCTACCAAAAAAGTATATAAAAGCCCTGTTTGAACTGCAGTTCTTACAGGCAAAGGTTCTTTAAAATATGTTTTATACACTTCATTAAAACGAGGCCATAAATTTAAATCTGATAAATACACATTTACTTTAAAAACATCATCTAATGTACAATTAGCTGTTTTTAATTGTTTTATACAATTTTCCATGGTAAATCTTGTTTGATCTTCTATATTATCCCCAACAACTTTTCCTTCAATATCTATAGGTGCCTGTCCAGATATCAATACAAGCTTATTAAATTCAACTTCTAAAACAGGTGAATATGGACCTGCTGTTTTATGTTGTTGTGCATTATCTGGTATTCTTTTACAACTCATGATATTAATCTCCTTAATAATTTTTATTTATTTAAATTTTTTTCTATATAGTCCAAATGTTTTATTATAATCTCCATTTCACCATCATATAAACATGTAGGACTTATAAATAATTTACCTCTTTCTAAACTAGTGAAAACTGCAGGACTCATATTTAACAGTTTATCTACTACATATGAAAGCTCTATAGAATTTTTCTTTAATTTTACTAATGCCCTTGGAATAGGCTGACTCGCTTCATTTGGAAAAGCTCTTTCTATTAAAAAAAGCTCTGATTGCTTTGAATACTCAACAAGCTTATTAACCTCTTTTTCACACCATTCTATTCTTTTGTTAGTATCTTCTTCTATATACTCTTTAACAGCATTATATAAACCTATAATCTCTTCTCTTCCTGTTTTTAACATTCTTCCAGGTCCATAATTAGGAAAATTCATTTTAACAAAATAGTCTATAAAATTTTTTTTACCAACTATAAGTCCAGATGATTGAGGTCCTCTCAATTCTTTTCCGCCGCTGAAAAGAGCTGCTGTAGCACCTATATCTCTTGTTAGTCTCCATAAATTTTCCTTAGGAGGAAGTTGAGCTGCAGCATCAACTATAACAGGTATATTATGCCTACTTGCTATTTCAACTGTTTTTTTTAGTGATAATTCACCATCAGCTATCCATCCATTAGCTCCGCTATAAGCAAAAAATATAGCAGCTGTATTTTTATTAATATTTGCCTCTAATTCCTCTTCTGAAACAGGCATTATTATATTTGGAAAACCTAACTCAACCATTTTTACATTCATTAATTTAAGTCCCCAATCATAAGGATTTCTATGGGCCCTAAAAACTATAAATTCTGATTTTTCTATGTCTTCTTTTGATAAATAATTATAAGATTTATTATATAATAAACTTACACAAGTAGCACAACATATATAAAGACCAGAAGCTGCCCCATTACATACAGCAGCAGCCTCATTATTAGTAAGTTTTGCAAGCTCATTATTCACAGCTTTTTGAAGTTCTCTTATATCAATAAAATGACGTGAAGCTTCTTTCATTAGATTTGCAGTGTTTTCACTCATTTTTGAACCGCCTATAGCCGTGTAAGTACCTGCAGCATTTATCAAAGGTTTTAAGCCTAAAGATTCATAAATATTCATTATAATTTCTCCGTTTTTTTTATTAATAATACAAAATCTATTGAATAGGAGGTGTATAATCTTCTAATTCAAAATTCATTGAATACAAACGTGGTAATTTTCTATAATCTATTCCAGCCATTGCATTATAATCCCAAACTATTTCTCCATCTTTTATAGTCAATTCACAATATATTCTTTTATCACCTTTTAAAACACCACCGCCTATGTCTTTATAACCAAATTTACCATTCATTATTGAAAATAAAGCAATATTAGCATATGAACCTTCTGATATATTATATAATTTATCCACATCTTTTATAGAAAAAGCATTTGCTGGCTTTATAGTAGATGCTTCAATTATCTCTTCAAAGGTCATTCCCATAGCTAAACATTTACTCATAACACATAACATATCTTGACATCCTTCATTCATGCTTAAAACATGAATATCTGTAGATACAAAATCAGGCTTAAAATTTTGCTGTATTGCAGGATGTGCATTTCTAAATAAGAATGAGCCTTGCCCATGACCTAAATCAAAAAGAACGCCTTTTTCTTTAGCTTCAAATAAATAATTATAAACTTTTCCATTATCATCTATAACAGGAACAGGTGCTCTATAGCAATGAGTTAAAATATCACCTTTTCTAAGTTTATTTAATAGCTCATGAGTAGGTCTTGATTTTTTAAATACACCGAAATCCACCATTAAAGGTAAATTAGTTTCTTTTGCAACTTTAAGACCCAAATCTATATGAGCCCAATCATCAAACCAATAATGTGCTACTTTAACGCCAACTATTATATCAGGATATTCCATACATAGCTTAATACATTTATCTATTTCAAATTTGTCTGGAAACTGCTCTACCATAAGAGTACTCATTCCATAATCACATATATTTATCATAGCATATAATTTGGTATTAGCCCTTTCTATAACTGTAGACTTGAAATGAGAAAAATTTAGAAGTCCAGAAGACCCTGCATCTATCATAGTAGTAACGCCATTTCTAAATGAAAAAGCATCTGGTATTATGCTATAATCTCCTGCCCAAGCTTTTGGTATTCCAGTTGTATAATAACAATGCGTATGACAATCTATAAGTCCAGGAGTAAGATATAAACCTTCAGCATCTATTACTATCTTACCATCATTGATATTTTTATCTATTTTTACAATTATATTATCTTTTACAACAAGATCACTAATATAATTTTCTTTTTTATATGGATTAATTATAGTTGCATTTTTTATTACTATATCATACATATTAACTCCTATGTAAAATACTATCAATTAACAGTATTTTTACAACTTTTTTTATCATAGAATTCCCTAGCATTTTCTAAAGAAACAGATACCATATTTGATGCCGCCTCATCTGTATAAAAAGCAGCATGAGGTGTTACAACAACATTAGGCATACTTAAAAGCTCTCTTAACATAGAATCTTCAATAAATGTTTCTCTTCTATCAAATCTAAAATATGGCAGCTCATTTTCATAAACATCTATCGCCGCAGCAGATATTTTTCCAGACTTTAATGCCTCTATAACATCAGCAGTTTTCATAACTTTTCCCCTGCTAACATTAACTATCATAACTCCATCTTTCATTTTATTAATATTTTCTTTACATATCATATATTCTGTTTCTTTATTTAAAGGAACATGATATACAATAATATCACATTCTCTGTAAATTTCATCCATTGAAACATATCTACCATATTTTTTTAATTCTTCTCTTTGAAAACTATCATAAATCAATATATCTTTAGCATTAAATCCTGCAAAATGTTGAACTGTAAGAGAACCTATACGTCCAGCTCCCACAATTCCAACAACTTGATTTCTTATTTCTTTAGCAATTAATCCTTTTATTCTAAAATCTTGCACTTGTACTCTTTTAATGTATAAACTATAATTTCTTAATAATGAAAGCGTAGACATTAAAGCATATTCACTAACAGAATTCGGAGAATACCAAGGAACATTAGCAACTTTGATACCAAGCTTATTGGCATGATCAAAATCAACATTATCAACACCAACAGACCTGCTAACAATATAATTAATATTCATATTTTTTATGCTATCTAAAACATTCTTATTCATAGTATCTTCAGCAAGAAATATTATAGAATCATACCCCTCTGCCATTTTTACATTATCTTCATTTAAATTATTATGGACAAGTTGTACTTCTATATCAAAATGTTTTCCCCATTTATTGAATAATTCAATTTCATCTTCTCTAACAGCATAAGCAATAACTTTCATAGTATTCTCCTATTTTTATTTATATTTAATTATAATCCCATACCTTCTCTATCAGCAACTATTTCTTTTAATACTTCCTCTCTACTTCTCTTCGGCTTAGGAGTAATTAAAGAAACTATTATCAAAGATATAGATGCACATATCAAAGCTGGTATTATAGGACCGCCCCAAAAAGCATTTAAATCTTTATTTGATGAAATAAAGAAAGATACTCCACTAGCAACAACAATAGCTGCTATAGCACCCTGCCAAGTAGCTCTCTTCCAAAATCTTCCAAATACTCCTGCCACAGCAACACCAGAAAGTAAAGTTGAAATCATAGTTTGTATATATCCTAAAACGTCATTTGCAAACCATATGAATAATAATGATACAAATATTATTCCACAAGCAACTATTTTAGAGAAATTAACTACTCTATTTGCTGGTATAGCCTTTCCTGTAATCAATTGATAAACGTCATTTACTAATATTGTAGTACCTGTCATAGCATCTGAGTCACCTGAAGATATAGTAGCAGACATACCACATATAAGTATAGCAAGTCCAATATAAGGGTGAAATGCTGATGTAGCCATATAAGGGAATACAAAGTTAGCATTTGTTATATCAGGATTCAATACTTTTGCCACCATACCAACTATAGCAGGAAATACAGAAAAGAATACAAAAGATATAGATGTAATTAAAAAAGCTTTCTTAGCAGTAGATGTATCTTTTGCTGAATATATTCTTTGTCTATATGAAGGTACAGCTAAAGGGCTTGTTCCAATTGCTACAATAGTAGATATAGCTGGTATTAATCCAATTTTTTCTATACCTAAAAAACTCAAAGCTGCAGGATCCATAGCTTTAGAAATAGCTTCCATACCACCTACTTTATGATAAGAAAAGAATGCCATAGCTGCAAATCCAAAGAATAATATAAACGCTTGAATAGTATCTGTCCATACTACTGCCAAATATCCTCCTAACACTATATAAACAGCAAAACATACAGCCATAATAATTCTTGCAACATTCATATCAAGACCTGTTATATGTGCTAAATAAGAGCTTCCTCCTAATAAGTGTGCTCCAAGCCAGCCTATAGAACCCAAAGTTAACATTATAGAGATTAGAATTTTCAACGGTTTATTATTATCATAATAATAAGCTAACTCTTCAGTTTCTGTAACAAACTTATGATCTCTAGCCCCTACAAATACAAAAGTTAATACGAAGAAACCTAAAGCACCTCCTAATCCTACAAGCACACCTCCCCATCCATTGGTATATGCACTTCCTACAGCTCCCATAGTAGAACCTGTACCAACAAGTGTAGCTAATGTGGTACCTAAAACTAGAATAAATGGAACATTTCTACCACCAAGTAAAAAATCTTCCCCACCTGATTGTTTCCTAGGTATATACCAGCCAAAAAACATAAGTATACACACATAGATTAGTAGTCCTATTATCATACTAGTACCTGTCATACTGACCTCCGTTTTTTATTTTATTTTTTATTATAGGCTTTACCATTCAGCAAAAGAGTTGTCTTTATGTCTCCATATAGGATTTTTCCAATCCTCAACTTTTTTGCTTTCTTCTTTTAATTTTTCTTCATCTATGTCAACACCAAGTCCTGGAAGATTAGGAATTGATAAGTATCCGTCTTTAAAATTAAATACTTCTTTATTTTTTACATAATCTAAAACATCGCATCCTTTATTATAATGAATGCCTATACTTTGTTCTTGTATAACGGCATTATATGAAACAGCATCTATTTGCAAACAAGAAGCTAATGCAACAGGACCTAAAGGACAGTGCAATGCTAAAGCTATATCATATGACTCAGCAGCAGATGCTATTTTTACTACTTCTGTTATACCGCCAGCATGAGAAGCATCTGGTTGTATAATAGATACTGCTCCTTGATGGAATATTTTTTTGAAATCCCATCTTGAAAATAATCTCTCTCCGGTAGCTATAGGAATAGAGGTTATTTTAGCTATATCTTCAAAAGATTCATAATTTTCACATAAAACAGGCTCTTCTATAAACATAGGGTCAAATTCTTCTAGTTTTTTTGCCAAGACTTTAGCCATAGGTTTGTGAACTCTTCCATGGAAATCTATACCTATTCCAAAATTTTTACCGCATTTTTCCCTTATAGAACTAACTCTCTCAAGAACTTGATCTATCTTTTCATAAGAGTCTATATATTGTAATTCTTCTGTAGCATTCATTTTTACAGCAGAAAAACCTTTATTTTTTCTATCTAATGCTATATTTCCAGTATCAGAAGGTCTATCTCCACCTACCCAAGAATATGCCCTTATACTGTCTCTGCATTTTCCGCCTAAAAGCTCGTATACTGGAACATTAAAAAATTTACCTTTTATATCCCATAAAGCCTGATCTATACCAGACAAAGCAGACATCAATATAGGTCCACCCCTATAAAATCCGCCTCTATATAAAACATTCCAATGGTCATTAATATCTAAAGCATTTTTGCCAATTAAATATGAGTCCATAAGTTCTTTCACACATGCTATAACAGAATCAGATCTGCCCTCTATAACAGGCTCACCAAAACCTACTAACCCTTCTTTTGTATAAATTTTTAAAAATACCCATCTAGGATTTACTTTAAATATCTCATATTTTTCTATAATCTGTTTCATAAATATATTCCTTTATATAAATTTACCTACTTACATCAGCTGAACCAGAAGACTTCATTAAATTAATAACCTCTTCTTTCGTAACCAAATTCCAATCGCCATATATTGTGTGCTTTATACATGAAGCAGCAGTGGCAAAATTTAAAATATCTTGAATATCATCAAATATATAAAATCCACCTAATATACCGCCCACAAAAGCATCTCCGCTACCTACTCTATCAACTATATTGTTAATATCATAAGTTTTTGATTTATATAGTTTTCCATTAGATATACATTTAGAACTAAATATATTATGGCTAGAGCTTAAAACTTTTCTTTTTGTAGTGATAACCATGGATAAATCATACTCTTTAATTGCTCTTAACATCAAATCAGTATAATCATCATCATTTATTTCAGAATCAACATCTAAATCACTACTAATGCCAAGTATTTTTACAACATCATATTCATTAGCAAAAAGTATATCTGTATATTTTACAATTTCAGGCATCACATCCCATATGTTTTTGCCATATTTCCATAATTTTTTTCTATAATTTATATCGCATGATACTTTCACGTTTCTCTTTTTAGCTTCTTTTACAGCATACAATGTTAATTCCATAGCACTATTACTAATACCGGGTGTAATTCCTGTAACATGAAAATATTCAGCATCATCAAAAATACGATCCCAATCAAAATCATTATAACTAATTTGACTTATTGCTGAATTCTCTCTATCATAAATAACAGATGACTGACGATGATCATATCCCATATCTAAAAAATAAACGCCTATTCTTTTACCCTTCCAAACAATACAAGATGTATCAACTTTTTGTCCTAATAACAACTCTTCAGCTTTTCTCGAAATAGCATTATCCGGAAAAGCAGTAACATATCTAGCATTACCGCCAAATCTCGCAACAGAAACACAAACATTAGCCTCAACTCCGCCAAATGTTGCATTTAACATAGATGTTTGTAATAGTCTCTCATTGCTTAAAGATGATAACCTTAGCATAAGTTCCCCAAGACCAACAACATAAGACATTATTTCATCTCCTTAATTAAATTGCTTGCTTTTTCAAATCTCTTTTTTATCTCAGCCCAATTTTTACTACTTAATAAATCTCTAGAACATAACCATGAACCACCACAAGCAAAAACGTTTGGCTGTTTCAAATATTCCATAACATTATCAACACTTACTCCGCCTAAAGGCATGAATTTTACACCTGTATGAGAATATACAGAACTAATACCTTTCAACCACTCTATTCCGCCAAATACTCCAGCATGGAAAAATTTAATATACCTATAACCATAGGCAAGACATTGCTCAAGTTCAGCAGGTGTTGCAACGCCTGGAATATAATCATAGTTTTTTTTCTTAGCATGTTCTAACATAACCGGTTGAAAACCTGGGCTTATAATTACGTTTGTACCCAAATCTAGAATTCTATCAGCTTGCTCAGGAGATATTACAGTAGCAGCTGCCCTTGCCAAATTAGGGTAATCTTTAGCCAAAACCTCTAATGCTTTATAAGCATACTCTGTTCGCATTGTCAATTCTATTGCTGGTAAATATTCAGAAGCTAAATCTGCTATAACTCTTAACTCTTCTTCATTTTCTACTACAGCAACAGGTATAATTTTGTTAGATATATATTTCTTAAACATAAACAATCCTATAATAAAACATATTATGATTTATAAATAAATAATCTGATATATATCATATATTGTAGTCAATTTTTTCGAGAATTCAAGAAAAAATTCATAATTTTATAAAAAAATAGCTTTTTTTCTTAAAATACATATGATGATTTAATATAAATCGTATGACTATTTTCTTATATAATAAAAAATTATATTTGTTTTTTATGTAATTTTAATATGGTTCTATATTTATTATATTTGAAATGTATAAAGATTAATCTATAAATATTTGATAAAATTATAATCTATCATTTAATATTTTATTTAGATGTTTTCTGTTATAAACTATATGTAATACCATCGTATCCCTAGCAGAAATTGGATCATGATTAGCTATAGCTTCCAATATTTCTCTATGATGTTCAACGGATAACTCTGCTAACTCCCTATATGTAACATCTGTAATGACCTTTATGGACTTGTTTATTATTGGTATTAAGTTAGGAACTACTAAATTATTGCTGCTGTTTGCTATGGCTGTATGAAAAAGAACATCATTTTTATTATGATCCACCTTATTAGCAACATCTTTTTCTACTTTTTTGGAATAATATCTTATTTTTTCTATATCTTCTGTTGTAGCATTTAACGCTGCCATTTCAGCAATAGCAGGTTCTATAAGCATTCTTATATCTAATAAATCCTTAGCTAACTTCAATTTATCTTTAAAAAACCTAAACCCCATAGGGTCTTCTAATAAACCTCTTTTATCAGAAATAAATGTGCCGGAGCCTTGTTTTATAACTAATATATTTTGACTTTCAAGTTTTTTCATAGCCTCTCTAATTGTACTTCTACCAACATTTAATAATTTGGCAAGTTCAAACTCATTGGGCAATTTATCACCAGCTTGAAGTTCATCAGTTATTATTATTTGAATTAATTGGTCAGCAACAAAATCAACTCTCGATTTAACAACATTCTCTTCCATAAAATTATATCCAAAATTTAGTTTGAATTATTATAAAATAATTAAAATTCTTTTTCAATATATATAAACAAAAAAGACTAGCTCTAATTAAATAATTTTATTTCAATTAACTATTTTATACTCATAACTTTTTTATATAAATCATCAAACATTTTTATAACATCTGTACTCTCAGAAAGATTTTGTAAATAGTTATCTACATCATCATATTTTATTGATAAAAATTCATCAAAAAATCTTTTCCCTCTTCTTATATTTGAAGATTCTGGTACATAAATGTTTCCTTTCATTTTTTTATTATTAAAGAAAAATAAAATAGGTATAATTTCTACTTCTTTAAATTCATTTGAAAGGTATGCAAAAGTCTTTATAAATTTCCTATTAATATCAATAAATTTCCCAGTATCATGGTCATCATTATATTTTATTTCTAAATAATATATAATATTAGTTTCTTCATCTTCAAAAAGTAAATCTATATCATGGTTAAATGAATTACTAATATCATCTTTATTATTTTTTATATCATTTAATATTTCTTCTTGTAACTTTTTAAATAATTTTTCTAATTTTTCATCTGTATTTAAAGTAGTTTGACAATCAGTTATATAACTATCTATTCTAGTTTCATTAGATTTAGAAATTTTAAAGTTATTACTTTTTTTTCCACTATATTCATATATAATTTTATATTTTTTTTCATTAGATATAATTACCCTCATAAGTTCTTCAATAAAATTTCCAAATTGTATATTCATACTTTGAAGTAATCCACCAAATATTCTATATTTTTTAGGTATAAAATGTATTTTTACATTATGTTTAGATTTTAGCATTTCTATTTTATTATTATTACTTGAATGTTCAATAATATTATATACTGCTTGATTTATAATTTTTTTTATATTATCATTCATTATTATCTCCTATATAAATATATCTTAATTCATCTATAGGTATAAATTTATCATTGTAATATGTATAAAAATAATTCCAGCCATTATATTTTTCTAATTTTTGTAATTTAGCACTCATTTGATGTATAGAAAAATTGCCAAGTTCATTTTCAACATTTCCATTCTTATTTAATATGCAGACTTCATTTCCTTTTTTTGTATATAGTTTCTGATTAGGTTTTAAATAACCTTTTTCAATAAGATTTTTGATAGGAACTTTTGGTGGTTTAACCTCATAATCAAGATTTATAAGATTTGACATTTCAGTTTCCACATTTTTTATACGATCTTTAGCATAATATATATACTTATCTTCTCTTTCTATTCCTATATAATTTCTTGCCAATCTTTTTGCAACAGCTCCAGTAGTACCTGTTCCAAAAAATGGATCTAATATTATATCGTTAGGTTTTGAAGAGGAAATAATTACTTTAAATAATAGATCTTCTGGTTTTTGTGTAGAATGCAATTTATTTCCTTCTTTATCTTTAAGCCTTTCATTGCCTGTACAAAGTGATATATTCCAAACACTTTTATCTTGCTTATCATTATTTAAATGTTTCATAGTTTTATAATTAAAAGTATATTTTGTATTTTTATTTTTACCACACCATAATAAAGTTTCATGAGCATTACAAAATCTTGTACCTCCAAAATTAGGAACGGGATTAGTTTTATTCCATATTATATCATTTAATATCCAAAATCCTAAATCTTGCATTATTTTTCCTATGCGGAATATATTCTGAAATGAACCTATAACCCAAATACTGCCTGTAATTTTCAATATTCTTTGACATTCTGTAAGCCAATTTATAGAAAAATTATCATAATCTTCAAAACCATTAAATTTATCCCATTCATCATCAACTCCGTTAAATTTTGTTCCATTGGTTCTTAAAAGCTCTCCTTCTGTTTGCATATAATAAGGAGGGTCAGCGAATATTAAATCTATACTATTATCAGGTATTTTTTTTAACTCCTCTATGGAATCACCTTTTATGATAGTATTTTTTATATTATCAATTACATACATTTATATGAAACCTTAAATAAAATATATTTTTTATTTTAACCTATACTAGTTTAAATTACAAATATATTTTAATTTTATTAAACCCGCCCACCCACCTCAAAATTTATTTAAAAAAGCATGCAAATAAAAAGACTAGACTTCAATTAAAAAGCCTAGCCTTAATTAATTATATTTTTTAATTATTATTTTGCATTAATAGCATCTATTATTTCAACGCATTTCATATACATTCTAGGGATATGGAAAGGTCCTTTATACATATTGCCTTTTAAGTCTGTGGAAATTCTTCCGTCTCTGTGAAGATATCCAAACCATTCGCCGTATTCTGTGTCAATGAATTTTTTAGTGTATTCTTTTACCATATCATGCTTTTCTAAATATTTACCATCTTTTGTAAAATAGTAGCAGTATAAAGCAGCAATAGCAGCTTCTGTTTGAGGCCACCAGAATTTCATATCATGATGATACTCACTTTTAGGCTTTCCAAGTACGTCCATATATTGAATAATGCCGCCATACTCTTTGTCCCAGCCCCATTCCCACATCCAGTCAAATATTTTAAGACCTAATGCTTTTAATTTTTCATCATGTCCTCTCTCTATAGATTCTCTTAATATAAACCAAGATGATTCTATAGCATGTCCTGGGTTTAATAATCTGCCTTCAAAATGGTCTTGCAAAGTGCCGTCAGGGTTACATTGTTCTAATACTGCTTTTTTGTCTTCATATAAAAACAACTCTATATTAGACAAAAGATTATCTATATACTTATTATAATAATCTTTATTTTCTGGGTCTGCTTTTCTTAATTCCTGAACAGTGGCAAGCATTATCATAGGAGGTCCGAATGCTATAGTAGGTCTGTTGCCTGCATCAAATTTTGGTATTAAAAGTCCTTCTTTTTGATAGCGGTCTATATTATCAAGTATCTCTCTTGCCTTTTTAGCATAACTTTTATCTCCGCTAGCTCTTGAATATGCCGCCATAGCAACTAAGCAGAATGTTTCAGAATAGTAGTATCTTAATCTCTTTATAATAGGTTTACCATCTTCTGTAACTCTAAAATACATTCTTCCGTCGCCTGCTTTATCAAAACAATATTTCTCTAAAAAATCTATTCCAGATTTTGCAGCATCAAGGCATTCTTGTTTTTTTTCAAAGTCAGCATAAAGAGTTGATAATACCCAAGCAAATCTTCCTTGAAACCATACAGATTTATCAGTTTCTATAAGGCTTCCTTTTCTGTCTAATGCCGTGTAGTATCCGCCATGTTTTTTATCAAGTCCGTTTTTAAGCCAAAATGGTATAATATTATCTTTTAGCATATGAAGATATTCATTCTTTACTTTATTTAAATTACTCATAAAAAATCCTTATATCTATTTTTTTATAAATTATATGTTAATATTAACCTATCAATACTTTAAATCAATAATTTTTTTTTATTTTGATTTAAAATATAGTTTTATATTATATTATAAAAAATAGTAAAAAAGTTAATGGCATTGTTTAGGATAATTTTATTTATGAATGAAAATGATTATAAAGAAATACCAGATGAAGATATAGAAATATTAGGAAAAGACGGAATATACAGAAAATATTCAGAGTATAAACAAAAAAGAGAAAAGAAAAAAATAGTATATTGGCTTCCATTTGTTTTAGCTTTAATATATGTATTATCTCCCATTGATGCAGTGCCAGATAGAATACCAATAGGCAAATTAGATGATATATTTTTACTGTCTATTACGCTTTTTTATGCAATAAAAAAATCTAATTTTGTACAAAACCAATTTTTAAATATGATTATAAAAAATATCATATTATCAACAACTATTACATTATTTGTTTTAATGATACTTATATATGCAGTTGCTATTTTAGTATAAAAAAATTATATGATAAAATATAGTCGTTTGTGTAATTATTATTTTACCAAGTGTCAGAATATATTTCACTTTCGTCTGTAAACCAAGCGAGATTAAATCTTCTAAATACTAAATTATAATTATCTTTTCCGCCTGCTTCTGAAGGCTCTTCAGCAAAAGTAATTATAGTTCCGTCAGGCAATGCATATATAGAAGAATAACAAGATATACCAGGCTGTATAATCTTTTTAGTATTCCAAGTTTTACCTTCATCTTCACTCATATGCAATGTTAGTTGAGTTCTTTGATTTTTCGAATTACAATTTATAAATAATAATCTGTCTTTAGAATGTCCATTAGATTTTAATGTATATCTAATACCTTCAGCATTAGCTCTTCCATCTGTTAAACCTACTCCATATTCAACTTTTTTCCAATTGTCATCAACTCCATTAGCTACTGCCCAATATCTATCTTTTTCTTCTCCTTCAGCTGGTTCTGGTCTAGCACTCAACAATAATTTGCCTTTATTTTCACCGCTGACAATTTCTGCTATCACTTTTGCCTCATTATATCCATTATTATCATATTGTGTTAAACCGCCAACTTGCCAAGTATTGCCACCATCTTTAGAATAATAAGTAGCAACCCCTATTTTACTAGTTCCATCTTTACTTGCAACTACTAAAGCACAAACTAATGTACCATCACTAAGAGTAGTACCTCTTCCAGAAGCAGCAAATCCTTTAAAATAGCCATTTTGTGTCAATTTACCAGTTGTAAATATGTCTCCCTGAACTTCTTTCCAATCAGACCAAGTTAATCCGTCATCAGTACTTATAGATACAGCTATTGCAGATCTTTGTTCAGTATCCCATCTGAATGCTCCCCCTGTAGCAGATAACATTACCAAATTACCAGTAGGTGTATGTTCAAATAGTACAGGGTCTCCATGAGCATTTTTTTTTGCTGTAGGTATTTTTCCAACTCTTATATTGTCACTCCAAGTTTTACCGCCGTTTGTACTTCTTCTAACAGTAGGTTCTATTAGATCACAATTACCCCATCCTATATCATCATTAGATTTTTTTCTGTTATCAAATGCTGCTATTATAGTATTTTTCTTTGTTAGTAAAACAGCAGGTATGCGATAATATTGCTTAGGGTCTGAAGTTGTATGCCCTAATGTTATAGTATGTATCATTTGTGCGGTTTTCTGTTCTTCATCAGTGAGAAACCAAGAAGGTTTAGTATTTGTATTACCACTGCCTAAATTATTGCGGCTAGGCTTCGCTGGGTTAGTACATGATACTAGAAATGAAAATGCTAACATTAAAAATAATTCTGATTTATTCATAATTTACACCTTATAAATTTGTTGTATAAAAAAATCAATAATATTAATTTAGAATAAACTAAAATAATATGCTGTATTTTATATGTAGTTTTAAGTATATCAAAATAATTTTATATTTCAATATTTTTTATTTTATTACTAATAGGTATAAAATATGTAGTTATTTTCATACAAATAAATATTATTTTATAAGTATAATGCAATATTATTTATAAAAAATATAATATTATCAACAACTATTACACTATTCATTTTAATGATTATTATATATATAATAGCCATTATTATTTAAAATCAAATTTGTATTTTTGAAAATAACACACTAGTAACTTATATAATGAGATATGTTATATAAAAAAGTATATTTTTTTAATATATTTCTAAAAATATTTACAATAGATATTGATTAAATTATACTTAATTTATACAATATATAATATAGGAATATACATAAATATAAAAAATCATAAGGAGGAACAGATGAATAAATGCGAAGGTATATTATCAGCTCTAATGACTCCATTTAACAAAAATGGAAAATTAGATGAAAAAGTATTGAGGAAATATGTAAGACATAATATTGACCGTATGAAAGTTAATGGCTTATATGTCGGGGGCTCTACTGGAGAGGGGCTATTAATGTCTAAAGATGAAAGAATGGCTGTATTAGAAATTACAAAAGAAGAAGTTAATGGAAAAATACCTCTAATAGCACATGTAGGTACATTAAATCTTAATGAAGCTTGTGAAATGGCACAAAAAGCAGAAGAATTAGGATACGACTTAATATCAGCTGTTACTCCATATTATTATCCATTTTCATTTAATGATATCAGCAAATATTATAATACAATTCTAAAAGCAACAAATAAAATTCCTTTAGTAATATATTTCTTACCTAGTCTATCAAACAACAGCATATCATTAGATGATTTCGGAAAACTATTTGAAGATAAAAGAGTTATGGGTATAAAATATACTTCATCAGATTTATTCTTATTAGAAAGATTAATACAAAAATTCCCAGACAAAATGATGTGGGCTGGTTTTGATGAATTATTAATAGCATATGCTTCTTATGGTTTAAGATCAGGAATTGGTTCTACATACAACATACAAGCTCCTTTAGCAAGAAAAGTAGTAGATGCGGTTGAGGCTAAAGATTTATCTAAAGCTTTAAAAATACAGCATGATATGAATGATATAATTAAAACTTTATTAAGCGTAGGAATATATCCAGCACTTAAAGAATGTATCGCTTTCTATGATTCTTCAGCTGTTTCTTATTGCAGAGCACCTATGGGTTCAAAACCGCTTGGAAAATCAGAGAAAAAAATATTAAAAGATATGTTTGATAAATATTTGTCTAAACTATAATATATTTTAGGGTGCTGCCTTTTTGTTGCGGCACTCTTATTTTTAATTAATTTTTATAAAAGGAAGTTGTTTTATGATATTAAAGCCAATAAAAAGTGAGTTCAATCAAAATTTTCATGACACTATATGGAAAGCTAAAAATTACATTAGAGAGCATTATGAAGAATTAAAGAAACTGCCTAATGGAAAACATTTACTAGACAAAGAAATATGCGAAGGAGCTTTTATTAATGTTACAGAATATGATAACAAAGATAATCCTCCTTGGGAATCACATTTAAAATATGTAGATGTTCAAATAATTTTTGAAGGTTCTGAAGATTTTATTATAGCAAACACTTCAACATTAAAACCAAAAACTTATGATGAAGCTTCAGACTATCATGATTGGGAAGGAGAAGGAACTGTTCGTTTAACTTTATCTCAAGGAGAAATGCTTATACTTCTTCCTTATGATGCTCATAGAGTAGGACTTCCGCCAAAAAGCGGTAAAAATCATGTTAAAAAAGCTATAGTTAAAGTTCCATACAAAGCTTAATAACTATACTTTCTTAAAATAACAAACAACATTTTTTATAAATAATATTTTAATAATAGGAGAAAATTATATGGCTTGGCATTGGTTTGACTGGATAGTCATAGGGCTATACTTTGTCGTAATGTTTTTTATTGGTATGTTCTTTGCTAAAAGAACTAAATCTACAGATGATTATTTCAAAGCTGGAGGAAGGGTTCCTGCTTTAGTAACTGCAATGAGTATTTATGCTACTGCTTTATCATCTATTTCATTTATTGCTATACCTGCTTCTGTTTATAACAATAGCTGGTTGCTTGGTATGGCACCATTGGGAATTATCTTAATGGTATTATGGGCAGCATATACTTTTGTACCATTCTTTAGAAGAGTTAATGTTACTACTGCTTATGAATATTTAGGAAGAAGATTTGATAATTCTTTTAGACTTATTGGTAGTTTAACATTTATACTTTTCCACGTTGTAAGAATGGCTATAGTAATTTATCTTCCTACACTAGCTATACAACAAGTTGTGCCGACATTAAACCCTGTGCTAATCACTATTATAGTATCAATTTTCTGTGTTGCTTATACATCTATGGGAGGTATTGAGGCAGTATTATGGTCTGATGCTGTACAAACTGTTGTACTTCTTTTGGGTGCTTTTTTAGTAATTATAGTAGGTTTCTCTTCTGCTCCTGAAGGTGTAGGACAAGGCTTTAAACTTTTAGCTGATGACGGTAAAATTATAAGCTCTGATTTCTTCTCTTTAGATTTAGCTAAATCTAGTATTTGGGTTATGATAGTTGGAGGATTCGTAAACTCTATTTGTTCTTATGTGGGCAGCCAAGACATAGTTCAAAGATATGCTACAAACAAAGATGAACATGAAGCTAAAAAAAGTTTATTTATGAATGTTCCTTTGCTTTGTACTAGTATTGTAATATTTATAGGTATGGGTTCTGCTTTATATATTTATTTCCACTTTAAAGCTACTTTACCAGAAAACATTAACGGTAATGCTATACTTCCATACTTTATAGTAAATGCTTTACCTGTTGGTATATCTGGTCTTGTAATAGCTGCTATATTTGCTGCTGCTCAGTCTACAGTATCTTCAAGTTTAAACTCTGTTTCTACTTGTATGACTGCAGATATTTTAGAATATTTCAAATCTGGAATGGAAGATAAAAGCAAACTTAAATTTGCAAGAATTTCAAGCTGGATAGTAGGTATATTCAGTACATTGCTTGCTATTTATTTTATATACAATGGTCAAGGCGACATGTTCTTATATTTCCAAGCTATCACTGGTCTTTTGGGAGGCCCTATAGCTGGAGTATTCTTAATTGGTATATTCTTTGATAAAGTAGAATCTAAAGCTGTATGGATTGGTTTTATAGTTTCTGTAATAATTGCATTCTATGTGAGCGACCCTGCTGGTATGCTTACTAAGTTTATACCGGGTTATGTTAAACCTAAAATATTTGAGTTTATGTTGTCATTTATAATCATAGGCTCTAGTGTAATAGTATCTTTTATAGCTTCTTTCTTCTTTGGAAAACCAAGCGAAGAAAAAATAAAAGGTTTAACTTACTCTACTACTATTAAAAATCAAAAATAATAGTGAGTTTTTTAGATTATATAATAAGGAAATAAAAATGAAAAAATTATGTGTGATATTATCTATTATATTTGCCGTTAGCTGTTCAAGCAGCAATACTGCTTCTTCAGGTAATAATGCTAATATATTAGATTCTAAAACTGATAAAAAAATAGTTTGGGAAATGGGCGGACGTTTGCCTGCTCAAACAGGAATGGATAAAAACATCGGCACTGCTGGTTTGTTGTATGGTTCTTTAGAAAACAAATATATTGTTGTAGGCGGTGGTGCTAACTTCCCTGAAGAATCTGTACTTAACGGCGGATCTAAAAAAACTTATTCTGACATCTATATGCTTGAAGATAAAAACGGAGTATTAGAAGTTGTTGAGCATATCAATTGGGAAAATGAATTAGGATATGGTGCTTCTGTAACTGTTACAAACGGAATATACTATATCGGCGGCTCTTCAAACCCTGAAGCTGATGATGATATATTGTTTATCACATTAAAAAATAATAAATTAAATGTTGAAAAAATAGGCGATTTACCTTTCACATTACAAAATGGTGTTGCTGTTTATAAAGACAATAAATTATATATTATCACTGGAAAACAATCAGGCAAAGGAAGCGACAAAGTTTATGAATATGATTTAGCTACAAAAGAGACTAAAGAATTAGCTCCTGTACCTAATCAGACAAGCAGAACTCAGGCAGTTGCTCAACTATTAAACGGCAATATATATGTGTTTAGCGGCGGAGATGCTACTGCTTATACTGATGGTTATAAATATGATTTTGCCAACAACACTTGGGAAGCTGTTTCTGATGTAGCTCTTAACAATGAAGGAATATCTTTGCTTGGTGCTGTATCAGTTAAGCTTAATGAACAAGAAATGCTTGTTATAGGCGGTTTTAATAAAGCTGTTTATGATGATGCTGTTTATAATTTGGGAAATCTTCAAGACGAAGCATTGGCTGATTTTAGAGCTGGTTATTTTGGTGCTGACCCTTATGAGTTTGATTGGAACAGCAAAATATTAATTTATAACTGTGAATCTAATACTTGGAAAACAATAGGAGAAGTTCCTTTTGATGCTCCTTGCGGAGAGGGTTTAATATTAATAGGAAATAAAATATATTCTATTAATGGTGAGATTAAACCGGGTGTTAGAACAGACAAAATGTATGTAGGCACTATAATGGCTAAATAAAAATTATTAAATTAGTAATTAATAAAGGGCTTTATCTACAAAAAGATGAAGCCCTTTTTAATGCATTAAAAATTTATTTCAAACACAATGTAGCCCAGAATGTAGGTACATTATATTCATGAAGCACTCCTTCTCCATTGGTGTCTTCATAAATATCAATTAGTTTAAAACCGCACTTTAATTGACCTCTTATCTGTTCTTCAATAGTATGAGAAAATTGAATACCGTCATTTTTACTTAACAATTCATCTAATAATTTTTTATCTTTTAAAGGGTTGAAAGGAAGTTTATATTTAATCTCTTTGCTATTTTCATCAAATAAAAAATTAATTCCATTATCAAGTCCACACATAAGCCTGCCGCCTTTTTTTAATACCCTATAACATTCACTCCATACATGAGAAACATTCTCTATATAACAATTAGAAACAGGGTGAAAAATTAAATCAAAGCTCTCATCTTCAAATGGGAATTTTTTTGTCATATCATATTTTATAGCGTTTATACTATAACCTTCTCTCTTTGCTACAAACACATCATTATCTATCTGTTTTTGAGAATAATCTATTAATGTACATTTAGCTCCTAAAGCTGCAAATATAGGCATCTGCTGACCTCCTCCAGAAGCAAGCCCCAACACATTTTTATTTTCCAAATTTCCAAACCATTCTTTAGGAACATTTTTAGTTGGAGTTAAAAGCATATCCCACTTTCCATTTTTAGCTTCTAAAAACTTTTCATGTGTAATAGGAACGCCCCATACCCAACCATCTTCAACCCATTTATCTATAGTTAAAGAATTAATTTTTGTATAATCCATATAAGACCCCTTATTATTAGATTATTACTCTATATCATTATGCATTTATTGCTTTGTGAAAACTCCGCTTTTTCCGTCTGCCTGAACATTTGCTGTAGTATCACTTGTAAACACAAGATCAACTGAGAAAGTTTTACCAGCAAATGTTGTGCTTGCAGAATAATGGTCATCGCTATGTTTTGTGATAAGAGCTGCAGAAACACTAATATTCTCATATTTTAATGAACCGTCAGAATTAATTGTTACTGTTTTTCCTAAAAGCTCTCCTTCTGTGCAAATCCAAGTGCCTTCATAGTTCTTACTTATTCCTAATATATTATCAGTTTTACAGCCTATTATAACAATACTTAAAATACTTAAAGATAATAATAAAACTAATTTTTTCATCATCAAATAAACTCTCCTTAAATATAATTAATATAATACAATAATATATTTATAGCAATTATGCACAGGAGCCAGACATATTGCAGTTAGGAATTCCTTAATTTCTTAAAGTATAGCATAGGTGTATCATAATT
>NZ_CAKVGN010000051.1 GCF_934747485.1 uncultured Brachyspira sp.
GTTTATCTTTACTTAATTTACTGCGTTTCATACTTAAATTTTAACAAATTTAAGTTATCTAGGACAGCCCCAATAATTTTTAGTATTATTAATAAGAGCCTCATAAAAATGAAGCTCTTATTAATAATTTATTAAAATTATATTTTATTGCAAGAATAGATTAACAGCCTGTTCATTAGCACTATTAACAGCAGTAACAACAGAAGTGCTTGATATAGTAGCTCCGCTAATAGCTGCTATTTGAGCATCAAGTGCCTCTTCTGGTTTTATGCCTTTTACAACAGTGAGAGGCACAACAGAACTTTTATTAGTAAATTGATTTATAAAGCTAGGCTCTACAATTTTAGCACCAAGTCCAGGTGTCTCAGCTTGTTCAGTAACAACTATTCCAGTAATTGTAGTAGCATCATCGCTAAAACCAACTAATACTTTGTTTTGTCCATTATATCCGCCTGCAGAAGAAAGTATAGCATAACCAGCCACAGAACCATCAGCCTTTTTACCAATATAATATGGATATGTAGCATTTTCACTAATAGGACCTTCTATATTATCAGCATTAGGTATAACAGACTTAACCCCATTTAATACAGTTTTTTCATTGTTAGCTAAAATATCTTTCTCAAAAGAAGAATAAACAAATGATAATAAAAATCCAGCAACTAGAGCAGTTACTGTAACAGATATTACAGCTTTATAAGTAACTTCTTTTTTCATTGTTTTGCTCCTTGTTGTTCTAGATTTATAGCCTCTTTTTTACCAAAAGGTTTAGGACGAGTATACATAGATATTAAAGGCATAAACATATTTCCTATTAATATAGAATACATAGTATATTCCGGTGAAGAACCAAAAGCTCTAAGTATTGCAAGTACAGCACCTATTAAAAGAGCATATATCCAAGCTCCTAAATGACTGGAAGGGCAAGTAACCATATCAGTAGCCATAAAGAAAGCACCTAAAACAAATCCGCCAGCAAATACTTGATATATAGGAGAAGCAAATTGTCCTGGCATAGCAAGACAAAGCACTAAACTTACTGTAAATAGAGAGATAAACATTCCTAAAGGTATTCTCCAATCTATAGTTTTTGTTACAATTAAGAATATTCCGCCTATTGTAAGAAGTATAACAGAAGTCTCACCTATAGCTCCGCCAGTGCTTCCTAAAAGCATTTGAATATAATAGTGAGCTTCAAATTGAATTTGTTCTATTAAAGAAGTGCTGATATTATCATTATAAGTAAATTTCATAAAAGTTAAAGGAGTAGCCTGTGATAAAGCTGTCATCATATCAATAGTTTGAGTACCGCCAGTAACAGTATTAACTAAATTATGAAGTCCGTCAGCAAATAAATTAAGGAAAGGTACTCTAATAGGAGGAGTATAAGCACTCATTTGAGCAGGGAAAGCAACCTGTAAAAAAGCCCTTCCCACCAAAGCAGGGTTAAATATGTTAGAACCTAAACCGCCAAAAACTTCCTTAGCAAAAACAATAGCAACAACTCCTCCAATAACAACCATTGTAATAGTAGCACTAGGAGGCAAAGTCATTACTAAAAGCAAAGCAGTAACTATAGATGCATAATCAGGAAGTACAGGCTGCTTTCTTACCTTTCTAACAATGATATTACATAAAACACAAGTGATAATAGAAGCAAGATATAATAAAATTACCCTATTTCCAAACAATACTACGCTATATATAATAGCAGGTAAAAGAGCAATAATTACTCTTAGCATAATTTTTTGTGTAGTATCTCCATCTTTTATATGAGGAGAAGATTCAGTGTATAACTTCATTATCTTATCTCCTTAACAAATCTTTACCATATCTAATCCATTGCACCAAAGGTATTTTGGAAGGACATATGTAAGAACAACATCCGCATTCAAAACAAGTAGCTATATCTAAAGCATTTAATCTATCTTTAATCTTAGCCTTAGCAGTATGAGCAATTTCAGTAGGAGAAAGATGAAGCGGACAAGCATCAGCACATCTTCCGCACTTAATACAAGGATACTCAACTTCTTTAGGCAATTTATTTTTATCTAAGAAAAGTAAAGAGTTAGTACCTTTATTAACACATTGCTCCAAATTAGGAACACTCGCCCCCATCATAGGACCGCCTGCTATAACAAGTACATCTTCAGAAATAAGCCCGCCGCATTCATTAACTATATGTGAAATAGGAGTACCAAGCGGAACCCAAATATTTTTATGTTCTTTTATAGCATCGCCAGATACGGTAACAATTCTCTCTATTAATGGCTTATCTTTAGCAACAGCTTCATATATAGCGTATAAAGTAGCCACATTAACAACCAAAACATTAACATCCATAGGAAGCTTACCCACAGGTACAACTCTTCCTGTAGTAGCATCAATAAGCATCTTTTCAGCACCCTGAGGATAACGAAGTCTTAAAGGCATCACTTCTACATTATAATTTTTAGCAACTTTGCCCATCTCTTCAATAGCCAAAGGTTTATTAGCCTCTATACCAATAACTGTTCTTTTTACAGAAGGAATGATTTTTCTTAAAATTTCTATACCTTTGAATAAATCTTCAGTATATTCCATCATAAGCCTATAATCGCTTGTAATATAAGGCTCGCACTCAACACCATTAATAATTAAAGTATCGCAATTACCCTTTGCCGCCCCATCAACTTTAACATTAGTAGGAAAAGTAGCTCCTCCCATACCAACTATGCCGGCATTTTGAATCTTTTTAGACATTTCTTCTGCAGATAAAGTCATATAATTATTATTTAGAGTAAAATCAACATTATTAGCTTCTGCATCTAAATTAATAAGAAAAGCATTAGCTCCCCTTCCCAAAGGCGGCGGAGCAATTTCTATATTAGCAATAGTTCCGCTAACAGAAGAAAACACATTTCCAGATACATATCCGCTAGCCTCACCAATCATTTCTCCTCTTTGAACTTTATCCCCTTTATTTTTTAACATTTTAGCAGGTGCACCTATATGCTGTGCCATAGATATTAGAACTGATTTTGGAGCTTGGGTCATAGTAGAAGAAGCTATTTGAGCAGTATCTTTGCTATCATGAGGATGCACACCCCCAAAACGAAATTTACCTAACTTCATAATATATGTCCTTAATTTTTAACATTTTATTTATAATAAATTGATGTTTAATCAATATTTAATACAGCGACAGCTCTCGTGTAACCGCTTCCATAGCTGCATAAAGCCAATTTTGTATTTTTCTTTATACTTCCGTCCTCCAAAGCCATAGAAAGAGCTACTCCTGATGAAGCACTCAATGAAGAGTTTGCATTCTCCATTTTTGAATAAACAATGTCTTTAGAAACATTCAAAGTATTAACAAAAGCATCAAAAGCATTTTTGTTAGAATATGAAGGTATATAGTAATTAGGTTCTATATTATTCTTAGATAAAATTTCTTTTACATAGAGAGCAGCTTTTTTTGCTTCTTCTTCAAATATAGTATTATCTTTTATAGATATAAAATGTTCTTTATTATTAACACCTTCTTTAGTGTATGGTTTAGCGGTTCCGCCCATAGGAATATAACAATTTTCTAAAGCATTTCCGTCTGTAACAGAATCTATAAAATTTATTTCAATATTAGATTTTTCATTAGAAACTATAGCAGCAACAGAAGCATCATCAAATCTATTAGTATCATCACAAATATAAAAAGATTCAGTTGCTACTATTAATATATTTTTATATCTATTACTTTTTATAAAAGCATAAGCAAGCCTTAATGCTGATATAAAACCAGTAAAATCACTTTCTATGTCAAAGCAAAAAGCATTTTTAGCATCAATTTTACCTGCTAATATACAAGCAGTAGATGGATAAACATAATCTTTAGTAACAGTTGCACAAATAATAGCATCTATAGATAATGGGTCTATATTTTTTATAGTATCTTTAATAGATTCCATCGCTAATTCAGATGCCGGCATAGATGTTTGTTTATTCTTATAAGTAGATTTACAAGATTTAATATATACCATATATAAAAATCCTTTTAAAAAATTCTTCTTTTCACACCAGAATCTAAAAGTTCTTTAGATATTTTCTCATTGATTTTTGCATCCAAGAATTTATACATATTAAGCACTGCATTTTTCACGCCTGCTCCTCCGGTAGTGCCATGTCCAACAAAAGCTCCTCCGTTTAATCCGAGCAATATAGCAGAACCATAAGAGTCAGCACTCATTTGCGTTTTTAAATTTTTGAATACTGATTTCATCATAACAGCCCCCATCATATTAAGAGGGTTCTTTTTTATTTCACTTTTAAATAAATTTACTATTAAACTCGCACTTCCTTCAATACTCTTTAACACTATGTTGCCGTCAAAGCCATCAGCAAGCACTACATCAGCAATATCAGATTTTAGCATATTATTGGGTTCAACATTGCCTACAAAATTTACTTTTTTCATTTTTTCTAATCTTTCAAAATATTTTTTTACAGCAGCATTACCCTTACTATCTTCTTCGCCTATATTTAAAAGAGCTACTCTCGGATTGCTTATGTTCATGTATCTTTTAGCGAACACCCTGCCCATAACAGCAAATTGCGCCATATAATCTGGAGTACAATCAACATTAGCCCCCATATCCATCATACAGAACTCACCGCCTATTTTAGGAAGCGTAGATACTAAAGGTGGACGCATAACACCTTTTAAACGTCCCACTTCTGTGAGGGCTGCCGCTAAAGTGGCACCTGTATTACCGGGCGAAAAGAAACCCTCTGCTTTTTTATCTGATACTAATCGTGCTGCAACTAATACTGAAGCATTTTTTTTATGCTTAACTGCAACTGCAGGAGTTTCTGTCATCTCTATGATAGAATCACTATGCTCTACATCTACACGATTCTTATCATATTTTAACGAAGATAATGATTTGGCAATATGTTTCTCATCGCCAACCAATATTAAATTGATATCTTTGTTTAAAGACAAAGCTTCAATTGCACCATTAACTAATTCGTCTAGAGGTTTTTCTCCGCTAGCAACATCTATGGATAAATTCATTGATAGTCCTATTATTTATTAACCAGCATTCTGATTTTTATTAGCTTTTAATACTCTATCTTTATAAAAACCGCATTCAGGGCAAATTCTGTGCGGCATTCTTTCTGCTCCGCATTGAGGGCAGATTGATAAAGAACCTAAAAATCTTTTATCGTTAGCAGCTTGTCTTGATCTCTTTTTTGATTTCGATTTTCTATGCTTAGGTACAGCCATTTCTTTCTCCTTAAAAGTTATATATAATACTCAAATTTATAATAATTAAATGCTATTTTACTATTATGTGTCATTTTTGTCAAGTTTTATTTACTTACTTCTTATTATTATCATCTTTATTAAATAATAATTAATTATTTTATTAACTTGATTATATTTATAAAAATTATAAAATATATTTAATATTATTATTTTTAGGTTATGGTTTATGAAAAAGTTTATTTTATTATTTACTATATTTTTTCTTGTAGGGTGTAATTTGTATGTAAGCGATAAAGTAAGCATACTTATGTTTAATGAAGATGCAAACGGAAATGATATTACTAATGAAACTCTAAATTTTATACTAGTAAAAAGAGATAATACAAACAGCTTTAATAATATTACCTATATAAGCGGCACTATAATAAACAAAAAAGGAAATCAAAACATAACAAACATTACAGAAGCACAATATATAGAAGATATAAACAATACTAATTCTGCTAAAAATATAAATTTAGATAATTACAATATGACTATAAATTATACCAAAAAAAATATTATTTTTACAGATAATGACGGAACAAGATATACTCTTCCTTTAAATAATTCGGAAGACACTTGGTTTTATAAATTAATCAAAGGTGCTACTAATTCATAATATTTACATAAACTATACAAATTATTAATTGAATGGTTGTAAATATTATAAAATTATTATATAATAGACCTTTATACATAATAAATCTGTGAGAGGATATATTAATATGGGAAAACCTATAACTAAAGAAGGATACGATAAAGTAAAAGAAAAGCTATCAGAATTAAAAGCAGAATTTGATACTTTACCTGCTATAATAGCTGAAGCAAGAGAAAAAGGAGACTTGAAAGAAAACGCAGAGTATCATGCTGCAAGAGAGAAACAAGGACTTCTCCAAGCACAAATATCTAAATTAGAAAGCGATTTGGCAGTATGTGAAATAGTTAATCCTTCAAAGATGAATAAAGACATTGTAACTTTTGGAAAAAGAGTAAAAGTTAAAGATAAAAACTCTGATACGGTTTCTGAGTATAGAATTGTAGGAGAGTTAGAGGCAGACATGTCTAAAAATGAGATTACTATAGTTACACCTATTGCAAGAGGACTTCTTACAAAAAAAGTTGGAGATGTTGTTACTATAAAAGTACCTGCAGGAGATAAGGTATTAGAAATATTAGAAATTAGTCTATAATAAATAATTTTGAACATTTTAATAAAGGCTTGAGTATAAAATCTATATTCAAGCCTTTTTAATATTTTTTATAAATAACTTTTTTCAATTTTACTAAATAGATATTTTATTAAATATTCATCATTTCTTTGAAAAACTATTTTCTTCACCCTTAAACATTCTTTTATAATTTGGTATATGCTTTATTATAATAAATACAGCAAGAAGTACAGTTATTGGAAATAAAGCTATATAATTAACATTAAAAAATATCATATATAAGAAATTAGCCTTAAAATATAAAAAGCTAAGCACAATAGGAAAAGCCAAAGCAGCGACAGTAGAACCAACTGCAACGGTTTTTCTTGAAGCAAATAAACCTATAAAGAAAAATACCATAGTAATAATTAAACTCACAGGAGCAAGCATAAACATAGAACCTGCACTTGTTGCCACCCCTTTACCGCCCTTAAAGCCTAAAAATATAGAAAACACATGCCCAAGTATAGAAGCTACAGCACAAAAAATTAAAATATAACTATTATTAAAAATGATATCAGAAAGAATAAAAGCAGGCACTATAACAGCAATCATACCCTTGCCTATGTCGCAAATATAAGCAGCAATACCAGCCTTTTTACCGCATACTCTAAGCACATTACTTGCACCCGGATTGCAGCTGCCCTCTTTTCTCACATCATGACCATTAATCTTTCCTATTATAAATGAAAATGGTATAGCACCAATTAGATATGATATAACCACACTTATTAAAATTTTAATTATCATATTTCTTTCCCCTTTTTCTAAAGTTAAGTATAATAGGTGTTCCTCTAAAATCGAACATCTCTCTAAATTTATTTTCTAAATATCTTTTATAATGAGAGTTTAATTTATGAGGATGATTACAAAATACAGCAAAAGCAGGCGGATTAACTCCTGTTTGCGTAACATAGAAAATCTTAAACGGATTGCCCCCTGCAGATATAGAGTATTCCCTTGTAGCTCTCACCATAGTTTCTGTAAGTGCATGCGTTTCAAATCTCTGAAGCCTTGTTTTTGCAACCCTAACAGCCAAAGATAATAGTTTTTCAGCATCATTTTTCCTAGTGGCACAAACCCTCGCATAAAAAGCATAATTAAGCACAGGAAAAGCAGACTTCATATAAGCCTCATAATCATTCCAAGTAGTACCCTTCTCTCTTATATCCCATTTATTAGCCGCTATTATTATACCCTTTCTTCTCTCTATTATGAGGTTTGCTATAGTTTTATCTTGGTCGGTTAAGCCTTCAAAAACATCAAGCATAAGTATGCATACATCAGAAGCCTCTATTGCTTTTATAGCCCTGTTTACACTATAATATTCAACATCCGTATTAACATTCTTCTTTTTTCTTATTCCTGCAGTATCTACAAGACAAATATCATCACCCTTAAAGTTGAATGTTTCATCTATAGAGTCTCTCGTTGTGCCTGCAATATTTGAAACAATGCTTCTGTCTTTACCAATTAATGTATTTAATAAAGTAGATTTTCCAGCATTAGGTTTTCCTACTATGGCTATATTTATGATTTTCTTTTTTTGTATATATTCATCGAGTCTTTGTTGTTTTTTGTTATCTTTATCTTCATCAAAGTCTTCATCATCTTCTTCAAACAATTCATCATCATCTAAAATATTGTCTTCTTTTTTATTGTTTTCTTCTCTTTTAGCAATCTCTCTCTCGGCTTCTAAATCAATACCTACCCTCTCAAAAACTTCAAGAATTTTTTCTCTCAAATCATCAATGCCGTTATTATGCTCGGCACTTATAGCAATAATATCCTTTATTCCAAGAGAGTAAAATTCATTAATTAAATTGTTATGAGAGTGAGAATCTATTTTATTTACAACAAGTATAATAGGTTTATTTAATTTTCTTATAGTATTAATAAAATGCCTGTCATCTGGGTGAGTTTGATGAGCATCTACAACAAATAAAAGCAAATCAGCTTCATCTGTAGCAGTCTTTAATGCTTTTTCTCTCACTTTTTCATTTAAAACATCTTCACTCATATCTAAAAGCCCGCCTGTATCAAATACATTAAAGGCTATATCGTCAATATATGTCTTAGCTATGCTGATATCTCTTGTAACTCCGGCAGTAGGATCAACTATTGATTTTCTTCTTCCTGCAAATCTATTAAAAAGTGTGGACTTACCTACATTAGGTCTTCCAAGTATAGCAATATTCTTCATTTACTTAACCTTAAATCTTATGCTCTTTTTATAATAACATAAAATATAATATATTGCTATTATATTTTATTGACTTTAATATACCAATAAAGTTAATTTTAAAAAAATGAAAAAAATTTAGTATGTGTTATAATAATAAGATAATAATTCAAGGGATATACAAAAAATGGAGAATATTAATAATATAAATGTAGAAACTGCTGTTGAACTAATAAAAACAAATAAAGATTTGAAACTATTAGATATTAGAGGACCATATGAGGCAAAAGCTACAGGATTTATAGAAGGGAGCATGCTTTTAGACCCCAATGACCGCCAAATTATAGAGACTATAGAAAATTTAGATAAAAACAAAGAGTACTTATTGTATTGTGCAAGTGGCGGACGCTCTTCTGCAGTATCGCAATATATGCTTAAAAAAGGTTTTAAAAATTTATACAACCTTGTAAATGCAGGATATATAGAGCTATCAATTGCTTTAGAAAATAGTAAATAATTTATTTTATACTATTGCAATAAACTTTAACTTATAATATAATAATTTAGATAGCTTAGAATAATTTAATTTTTTGGAGATAAATCGATGAAAAAAAATATACATCCAGAATACTATGAAACTGATGTAAATTGTGCTTGCGGTGCTAATTTTAAAATACATTCAGTTCAAAAAACTTTACACGTAGATATCTGCCATAATTGCCACCCTTTCTTTACTGGTAAACAAAAAATATTGGATACTGCTGGTAGAGTTGATAAATTCAAAAAACGTTATGGCTTAAAAAAATAATATTTAATCAATAAATATAAAAATATTTAAGTCTATAAAGTATTATATGATTATTATATACTTTGTAGACTTTATTTATTGATAAAGGTAGTTTATGGATAGCGACGGCGTTTACAAAAGAGTGAATATCAATAAAGTAATATCTCAAATATTAAAAACCAACCCTAACATAACAGAAGCTAAAGCCAACGAATTAGCATACAAAATGATAAAAGAACTTAATAAAAAAGTTTCTTCTATGGTAGCTGATTTTGAAAATGGAGAAGGCGACTTTATGGCTTGTTATTTTGAATCTATAGAAAAGCAATAAACTATTTAAAAATCAATTAAGATATAGTGAAACAAACAAGCTTTGTTAATTTATATATACTATTAATTTTTTTGTTCCTCAAAAATACATGCTATTATTTTACATATTCTTTATATAAAACTGAAATATTTGCACTTTTCGCGAAGTGTACCCGTAGGGTAAAAACTTTGACGAAGTCCGCACTGCGACCGAAGGGAGTCCTTCAGGGCGACCGTAGGAAGTACCTTTAGGTATGGCCAAAAGAAGCAAAAAGGCTGCATTTTTATGAAATATAACCAAAAACATATAGTATCATTATATATATTTTTTTAGATGTAAAATTTGAATACTTGCACTTTTTGCAACTTTTTGCGGCGGGAAAAAGTTGAATAAACAAAAAAATATACAAACAATAAAATTAAAACTATATAAATATTTATCAATTCACTTTAATAACTAAATCATCTAAAGAATTTTTTATCGAGATAATCTTTTGAAAGTCTTAAAACAAATGGTCTTCCATGCGGGCAATTAGTTAATATATTTTCTTCTTCAAGCAAATCTAGTAATGTTTGCATATCATTAATAGAAAGTTTATCTCCCGCTTTTGGTGAGTATTTACAAGATATTGTACTGCATGTATGTTTTATTAATTTCTCTAAACTATTATTACTCTCTTTAGAAATATATATATCCAAAATATCTTTAATAATTTTCTCTATCTTTTGATTTTTTGGAATATATATTGGAACTTCATCTATTATAATACTATTTTTAGAATTAGCTTCAAACTTTATACCTATAGATTCTATTTGTTCTTTTGAAGAGTTTAATATATCTATTTCATAATCTCTATATTCTATTTCAGAAGGTATAAGAAGTTTCTCATATTCTAATTTACCGCTAATTAAAGTTTTATATATTCTCTCATAATTAAGCCTTTCGTATGCAGCATGCTGGTCTATAATATACATTTCATTTCCTCTCTCGGCTATGATGTATGAAGAAAAAACCTGCCCTACTGCTTTTACATACTCACCAAACTCTATATTATTTTTTTGCAGTTCTAAATTATTATTATTATTATTATTATTATTTATATCATTTTTATTATACAACTCACTATTAACATTAGAAACTAATTCATTATTAAACTGAGAATAATTACTTTCTATATTATTAAAATTATTAGTAGAATTATTCGTAGTTACATTATTTTGTATTGGAAATGTTGGAGTGATATCCTTATCCACATCAACTTCAATATTAACAGAAGAAAAATTATTCACACTATTAATATTATTGTATATAGCGTTATAAATTATGCCAGAAATATCTCTTTCATTCTTTATTCTCACTTCCTTTTTACTTGGATGCACATTAACATCAACTTTGTTTGTATCTACATTAATATATAAAAAGAAAAATGGATATCTCTCTTTTGGTATAGCATTAGAATAGGCATTTTTTATAGCATAAGCAATAACCCTATTTTCTATTGGTCTATTATTTAAAAATATAAAATTATTCTTTCTCATAGACTGACTTATTTTAGAATTAGAAAAAAGCCCGTATATGTTTATATCATTTTTCTCTATACTTAATTCTATTAAATTTGAAAAAACGTTACTGTCATTCAAATAATTCTCAATTCTATCTTTTAAATTATCAACTTTTAAATAACTATTTACAAGCTTGCCATTATTATATAGCTTCATAGTGATATTAGGCTGAACTAAAGCCTCCATATCAAATACTTCTTTAACTAAATAAAACTCTCTTGATATATGCTTTAAAAACTTATATCTTGCAGGTATATTAAAAAAAAGGTTCTTAGCAGTAATCTTAGTGCCATTAACAGAAGCATAAGGTTTGTGTTCTAATATTTTTCCAGCCTCAACAACAATCTTTCCGCCTATTTTTTCATCAATACTTTTTGACACTATTTCTAAATTGGTAACATCCGCTATAGAAGCTAATGCCTCACCTCTAAAACCTAAAGTATATATATTATCCAAATCTTCTATAGAATAAATTTTACTAGTAGCATGATGTGTAATAGCCAAAGGAAGCTCCTCAAAAGCTATACCGCTTCCATTATCTTCTACTATCATAGTTTTTATTCCGGCATCTTCTACTCTCACTTCTATATTATCAGCACCGCTATCAACAGCATTTTCAAGAAGCTCTTTAAGCATTGAAGAAGGTCTCTCTATTATCTCTCCGGCAGCTATACGATTTGCTACAGATTTTGGAAGTTTCATTATATTTTTTCTCATTTTTGAATTATATGATATTTCTTATAAAAAATAAACTTTTTTAGATAACTATTATTTATAAAATAAAAGAACTATAATGATGCTAATTTTTTACAATAACTATCTTAAACATCATAAATTAAATACTATTTTCTTAAATTAAAAAATAATTTGCAAAAAGCACCTTGCTATATTATAATATAAGTACAGTATTATAAAAGTTAGGATATACAAATTGAAAGCAAGCTTGGAATACATAAAAAAGCTATTATTAATTTTAGGATATAAAGAAATTCATTTTGGAATATATAATAAAAAATATAAAAATAATTATTCTATTAATGTAGATTTTGAAAAAGAAAAAATTTTTTACATAGATAATAATTTTAACAAAAATATTAAATTAGGAGATGAAACAACTTCTAATTTTGAAAACAGCGAAAATTTTGTTGTTTTAGAATGTGTTGATAGACTTTTAGAAAAAGGATATAGCCCAGATAGTATAACACTTGAAAAAAAGTGGGAAATGGGAAGAAAAGAGAAAGGAAAACTAGATATACTTGTTTCAAAAGATAATGTTTCATATTTAATGATAGAATGTAAAACTTGGGGCAGTGAATTCAATAAAGAATATAAAAATATGATAAATAAAAAAGGCGGACAATTATTTAGTTATTATAATCAAGACAGGAATGCTGAATATTTATGTTTATATACTTCTATATTAAATGATGATAAAATAGAGTATAAAAATGAAATAGTAAAAATTGATGAAGAATTAAAAACACTTGCTAATGTAGAAGAAATATATAATAGATGGAATAAACAATTTTCATTTAATGGTATATTTGAAGAGGATATTTTACCTTATGGAATACAGGCAAAAGCACTTTTAAAAAAAGATTTAAAAATAATAACGCCAGAAGATGGAAAAAATATATATAATCAATTTTTGGAAATATTAAGACATAATGTGGTTTCGGATAAACCTAATGCTTTTAATAAAATATTTAATTTGTTTGTGTGCAAAGTGTTTGATGAAGACAATACAAAAGAAAATGAAGAATTAGGTTTTCAATGGAGAGAAGCAAGTGACAATTATGAAATATTTGTTGATAGACTTAATCAATTATTTCAAAGTGGAATGAGAGATTATTTAAATAAAATTATTTTTTATATAAAACTTGATGATATCAAACAAAAAAATGAGAAAGAATTAAGAGAATCTTTAATGCAAGCTATGATTTATAAAAATCAGGAGTTTTCATTTGTTGATATATTTGATGAAAGAGATTTTAAAAGAAATACAAACATAGTTAAAGAAGTTGTTGAATTGTTACAAGGATATCAATTCAGATATACAGAAAAACATCAGTTTTTAGGGGACTTTTTTGAAAATCTTTTAAATACAGGTTTTAAACAAGAAGTAGGACAGTTTTTTACCCCTCGTATATTAACTAGATTTATTGTTCAATCTATTCCTATAAAAGAAATGATAAAAGAAAAAATCCTTTCTGGAGACAAAGATTTTATTCCAAAGGTTATAGATTTTGCATGCGGAAGCGGACACTTTTTAACAGAAGTTATGGATATAATTCAAAAATCACTTTTAGAAATAGGAAAAGAAAATTTAGATATATTAAAAACTGTTAAAACTGTTTTAAAAAGATACAACGATGATCCTGATCAATTCATTTGGGCTGAAAAAAATATATATGGTATAGAAAATGATTATAGACTTGTAAAGACAACAAAATTATCATGTTTTTTTAACGGAGACGGAGAAGCTCAAATACTTCAAACTTCAGGTATTTATCCTTTTAATCATGATGATTACAGAGGAACATTATTAGATACTAAAAATAAAGAAAATGAAAGATTTGATATAGTTATTTCAAATCCTCCATATTCTGTAAGCGGATTTAAAGCTATAATGGATAGAAGTTCTGATAATGCTTTTGATCTATATAAAGATATAACTGACAGCAGTAAAGAAATAGAAGTTATCTTTATAGAGCGTATGAAACAATTATTAAAACCCAATGGATATGCTGCTATCATACTTCCAATTTCTATACTTCAAAATGATGGACTTTATGAAAAGGCAAGAACTATTATATTTGAAAATTTTTATTTAAAAGGTATTGTAAAATTAGGTTCTAATGCATTTCAAGCTACAGGTACAAATACTGTTGTATTGTTTTTACAAAAAAGAGAAAAAGCTATTCATTTAGAGAGCAAAGAAAGTTATACAAATATGTGTAAAAATAAAAAAATTTTGATAGTTGATACAGGCGAAAAAGATAATGAAAAAAAATTTTTGGGATATAGTTTTAGTAATAGAAGAGGAAGCGAAGGAATAACAGAAGAAAGGGATAAAGAAGGTACATATTTAGGCAGTTTATTAGATGAAAACGATATAAATAATAATAACATAAATAAAGCTAATTATTACATGCTTCAAGCTTTTTATTGTAATTATCCTAATGTAGTTAAAGAATTAGAAAAAAATATATATGTTTTAGATTTAGAGGATTGTTTTAATTTTGAAGCCGATGATTTTGTTAATAGAATAAATTTAAACATAAAAAAAAAAATATTAACTAAATATGAATTAGTTTCATTAGGCACAATATCATCTATAATAAAAGGGAAATCTATAACAAAAGATAAAGTAAAAAATGGAAATATACCTGTTATAGCTGGAGGAAAAACTTCTCCATATTCTCATTCGGAATATAATCAAGATGAAAATTGCATAACTGTAAGTGCTTCCGGAAGTGCAGGATATGTATGGTATCATAATTATAAAATTTGGGCTTCAGATTGTAATGTAATACGTTCGCTTGATGAAGAAAAATATATTACTAAATATATATATTATTCATTAAAAAAATTACAGAATTTAATTTATGATTTAAAAACAGGTTCAAATCAGCCGCATGTATATGAAAAAGATTTAGCTAAAATAAAAATTCCAAATCTAAATATTCAAAAACAGAAAGAAATAGTTACTCTTATGGAAGAACAGGAAAATATTATTTTAGAACAAGAAAAAATTATTAAAGAATCAAATGATAAAATTGATAATTTTGACTATTCCAATTATAATTCATTATCAATAAGTGATATAGCAAAAGAAGAAGGACTATTTGCTGGCGGAGATGTACCCAAAAAATATTTTTCAAAAGTGAAAACTAATGAATATAATATACCTATTTACTCTAATGATACAGAAAGAAAAATATATGGATATACTAATATAAAAAAAGTATCGGAACCTTGTATTACAATTTCAGCAAGAGGAACAATAGGGCATATAGAATTAAGAGAAGAACCATTTTACCCTATAGTTAGATTAATATGCTTAATACCAAATAAAAATATTAATATAAAATATCTGAAATTTGTATTAAAAACTATAAAATTTGAAAGTAGCGGAAGTGTCATTCCTCAATTAACTGTACCAAACATAAAAAATATAAAAATTCCTATACCTCATATAGAAGAACAAAATAAAATTGTATTTATACTAGAAAATTATGAGGACAACATAAATCAAGCTCGATTAAAAATAAATAATGCTAAAACTAGACAAAAAGAGATAATGGACGATATATTTCAAATTGATTAATTAAAATTTATTTGCAAAAAGCACCTTGCTATATTATAATATTTTATCAATCTTTAATTATTAATTTTTAAAAGGATATATTTTAATAAATGTCATACGCACAGAAAATTAGGAATTTTTGTATTATAGCACATGTTGACCATGGAAAAAGCACATTAGCAGATAGAATTATAGAACATACTAAAGCTGTATCAAGCAGGGAGATGAAAGCACAAATTTTGGACTCTATGGATATAGAAAGAGAGAGAGGAATAACAATAAAGAGTCAGGCTGTAAAACTTTCTTATGAAGCAAAAGACGGAGAAGTATATACTCTCAATTTGATAGACACACCAGGACACGTTGACTTTAACTATGAGGTTTCTCGTTCACTTGCAGCTTGTGAGGGTGCTATACTTGTAGTGGATGCGGCTCAGGGGGTTGAGGCTCAAACTATTTCTAATTTTTATCTTGCTTTTGAAAATAATTTAGAGATTGTGCCTGTTATCAATAAAATAGATTTGCCTGCTGCTAATATTGAACTATGCAAAGAGCAAATGGAAAAAGAGTTTGGTGTTAATAAAGATGATATAGTTTTAGCGAGTGCAAAAAATGATATAGGAATAGACGAGATACTTGAAGCAGTTGTTAAGATGATACCAGCTCCTAAAGATAACACTAATAAAAAAACAAGAGCTCTAATATTTGATTCTTATTATGACCCTTTCCGTGGGGCTGTTATGATAGTGAGAATATTTGACGGCTCTATAAAGAAAAATGATAAATTACTTTTAATGGAAACTAAAGCAGAGTATGAAGTTGAAGAATGCGGTACACTTTTACTCGGGCTTAAATCTGCTAATGAGCTTAAAAGCGGTGAAGTAGGTTACATTATCGCAGGCATTAAAAATATATCAGACATAAAAATAGGAGATACTATCACCCTCGAAGAAAACCCTTCCGATGAACCTTTGATTGGTTATAAAGAAGTTCTTCCTATGGTATTTGCAGGCATTTTCCCTGCAGAAGATGAAGATTATACTAACCTACAAAAAGCATTAGAAAAATTAAAACTTAATGATGCTTCTTTGGTATATGAGCCAGAGCGTTCTATAGCTTTAGGCTTCGGATACAGATGCGGTTTCTTAGGACTCTTGCACTTAGAGATTGTACAAGAGAGACTTGAAAGAGAATTTAATCTTAACCTTGTAATAACTAGCCCTTCTGTAGAAGTGAAATTAAAACTCACAAACGGAGAAGAAAAACTCATTGATAACCCTGCAGATTTTCCTTCTGCACAGTATATAGAAAAATGTTATGAGCCTTTTATTAATGCTCTTATAATAGTGCCTACTGATTATTTAGGAAATATAATATCTCTTTGTATAGACAGAAGAGGTACTCAAACTTCTCTCACATATTTAGATGATAAAAGAGCAGAAATAAAATTCGACTTGCCTTTAATAGAAGTAGTGTATGACTTTTATGATAAATTAAAATCAATATCAAGAGGTTATGCTTCTTTCGATTATGATTTTTCTGATTTTAGAGAAAGCCAAATAGAAAAAATAGACATACTTGTTCATGGAGAGGTTGTTGATGCATTATCATTTATGGCTCATAGAAGCAATGCAGAAAGCAGAGGAAGACAGATTATAGAAAAGTTAAAGCATCTCATACCAAAGCATATGTTTCAGATTCCTCTACAAGCGGCAATTGCAGGAAGAATCATTGCTCGTGAAAATATAAGTGCACTAAGAAAAAATGTTACAGCTAAATGTTACGGCGGAGACATCACAAGAAAGAGAAAATTATTAGAGAAACAGAAAGAAGGTAAAAAGAGAATGAAGGCTATTGGAAGCGTAGAGATTCCGCAGGATGCATTTATAAGTGTGCTTAAAACTGATGATAATAATAAATAATAATAAATTTCTTTAACCGCACGCTAAGTCATGTTTTTATTTATTGTTTAAATTATAATTTTAATATTATTATATTTTAAATTTTACTCTGCGTGCGGTGTGTATGCTATAAATTTAAAAAAATCTTGGGTGGGTGTTAACATTCATATTTAAACAATAAGAAAATAAAAAGTATACATTCCAAATTAAAATTATAAAACATAAAGGGCGGGGAATGTAAATAAATTTAAAAACTAAATACATGCCGCTATCTTCATATTTTTTACTTTGATTTGAACCCATAAACATTATTTATCTTTATAACTAAAATATAGTATACGGCACAATTTTATTCATGATTAATTTTTTATTACGGCTATTTTATTTTTAATCTGTAAACACAATACCTTTAACTGCTTAATTTATATTAGACTTGTTTCAAAACTAAATTAATAAATATTTATATGTTTTTAGTTTAATATTTAGTATGTAAGATATAATTAGTATTATTTTATATAATTTCTTAGATATAAAATTTAACTACTTGTGTTTTTTGCAACTTTTTGCCACGGGAAAAAGTTGAATAAAATAAAAAACTTATATAACAAAATTTTTAAGTTTTGAGTAGACTAGCCCCCGCTTCTTTTGCCGACGCTCTGCGTGCCGTAGGCAAGGCACCTACTCGGTATTGGTATAAAAGAACCTTATATCCTACGGATACGCTTCGCGAAGAACTGCATTTTTATATACTAAAATAATTAATGATACAACATGTAAAACACAATTTTATAACTAAAATTATGTTGAAAATTATACAACTAATTTTGTCAAGTACTTTTGAAACAAGTCTATTAATAATTTATCAAAATTATATTTCTTATAAAAAGACAACTAATGTCAAGATATAATCTTTAATTGTTGTATAATTAAATAAAGAGGTATAAGACAATGTATGAATGGAATAAATTAATACAAATAATTATAGATGAAATTGATGAATGCATTAAAAAACATAAAAATGAAGAATTAACATTAAATAATATTTCTAATAGATTGGGCTATTCAGAATTTTATATTACAAAGAAGTTTAAAAAGATATCTGGAATAACATTTAAAGAATATACAAGACTAAGAAAATTATCTTTTGCTTTAAAAGATGTAAGAGACACTAAAAGAAAACTTTTGGATATTGCATTTGATTATGGATTTTCTTCGCATGAATCATTTACGAGGTCTTTTAAAGAATTATATAATATTACTCCAATAGAATATAGAAGAAATCCCAAACCTTTAATGCTTCGTACAAAGATAACAGCATTTGACAGATACTTATTCGGATTAGGTGAAATAGGAATGTATAAATCTAATGAAGAAGTAAAAGTATATTTTATAAAAATTCCATCACATAAATTTCTTCATATTAAAAATTATGAAAGCAACGGTTATTGGGACTTTTGGCAAAAACAAAACCTTATAAAAGGACAAGATTATAAAACAGTATGCGGTATACTTGACAGCATTAAGGGTAAATTAGATGATAATGGAGGAAGTGAAATTAATTGTTCAAGCGGGCAAATTATGGCTTATATTAATGATGAAAAAGGGAGACTTTGTGATTGGGGAATTAGGAGAGTTGAATGTTGGGGAGTAAGGCTTCCTTTTAATTATTGCGAAGATGTGCCTAAAAATATGCATTTGCTTGATGTATATGAATCTGATTATGTGGTATTTGAACATGGTGCTTTTAATTATGCTCAAGAAAATAATACTGTAGAGAAAAAAATTGAAGAAGCAATGAAAAATTTTAATAATGAAGATTATATTATAGATACTTCTCCAAATAAAATAATGTATTTTTATTATAATCCTAATGAATATTTTAAATATATACGTCCGGTTTGCAGAGTATAAAAAATATTTTTGAAGCTAATTCTATAAATAATAAAAATTATACTTTATGCATTTACATTAGTTTAAGTATTTAAAAACATATACAAATAATTTTTACTTTTTGTTTAAGAAAAATTTTATTACTGCAATTAATACAAAACTAACTACACTTATTAAAACTATAGTAGAGCCCGGTTTTAATCCCTCATAATATGAAAGAAATATTCCTAAAACTGTAAAGACTAAATTAAATAATACAGCATAAATAATAGTTTTTTTATAGCTATTAGCCACCTGCATAGAACAAGCAACAGGAACCACCATCATAGATGAAACAATCAAAGCACCAACCGCCCTCGCAGATATAGAAACTACTATTGCTGTAAGTATTGTAAAAATAAAGTTTATTCTGTTTACAGGCACACCAGAAAGTTTTGCAAGTCTTTCATTGAATGTTATATAAAAAATCTCTTTGTATAAAAATATAAATATTAACATAGAAATAATACTTATAATTACAACCAATTTTAATTCAAAATCACTAATAGCTACGATGCTTCCAAACAAAAAACTATTAAAATTAGCATTGTTAGAAACAAAACCAGATAACAACCCCGCAAGACCAACGGCAAAAGACATAATTATTGCTATAGACATCTCGCCATATCTTGCAATTTTTTTTCTTATAAACTCTATAGATAAAGCAGATAAAACACAAAATATCATAGAAGCAAGTATTGGATTAATATTAAACACAAGCCCAAAAGTCACCCCAGCAAGAGAAGTATGTGATATAGCATCTCCTATCATAGAAAGCCTTTTTAATACAACTACAACCCCAATAGAAGGTATTATAATAGCTAAAAGTACTCCCACCAAAAAAGCCCTACGCATAAACTCATATTGAAATATTTCCATTTTTGTAAACAACCCTTTATATATATTAACAAGAACAACTGCTTCCATCTGGATGCTTGTGCTTATGTGATAATTCCATGTTTATTTGATTTTTATCAAGTTCTACTAATGTGCCGTTTTCAAAACAGAATACTCTGTTTGAGATTTTTGACATTCTCTCAATATCATGTGTAACCATTACAATAGTTATTTTTTTATCTTTATTTAGAGTTTGAAGCAAATCATATAAAAAATTAATAGTTTCAATATCAACACCATTAGTGGGCTCATCTAATATTAATACATTAGGGTTTTGTACTAAAGTTCTTGCCAAAAAAACTCTTTGTATCTGTCCGCCTGAAAGTTTTGATATAAGTCTATCTTTGTAATCATACATACCTAAAAGTTTTAATGCTTCAAATACTTTTTCTTTATGCTTTTTATTTGGAAACTTAAATAAACCAATATCTGCAAACATATTAGACATTACTATCTCATAAACAGTTGCAGGGAAATTTAATATTTTGTAGTATGCATTCTGCTCCAAATATCCAATGTATCGCCAATTTTTAAATCTCTTAATGTCTTCTCCGTATAATTTAATCTCGCCTCTATACTGATTAATTTCACCTAAAATAAGCTTTAATATAGTGCTTTTGCCCGCCCCATTAGAACCTATAATAGAAACAAAATCTCCTTTGTTTATTTCAAAACTTATGCATTTTAATATATCCTCTTGAGTGTATCCGAAATGCACATTCTTAAAACTTATTATATTTTTCATTTATATAACCTTAATTAATTATTTAATTATTTAATCATTTAATTAATTATTAAGACCATTTATTATAGCTTCGAGATTTTTTTGCATTATAGAAAAATAATCCTCTCCAGATTCAATATATTCTTCACTTAAAGATTCTATAGGGTTTAATGAGCTTACTTTCACTCCTGTTTCTTTGGCAATAGAATCTACAAGCTTAGAACTTGAAAAGTCTTCATAGAATATAGTTTTAATATTATTATTTTTTATAAAATTGATTGTTTGAGCCATAGCCTTAGCATCTGCCTCATCTCTTGCTATTGCTACTTGATTGAGATTATATTCTCTGCAAAAATGTCCGAATGCAGGGTGAGTTACAACCAAATTAGTGTTTTTTATATTTTGTAAATTATCTCTAAAACTCTTATCAAGCTCATCTAATTTATTAGCATATAAATTGTAATTTGAATTATAATAATCAGCATTTTTACTGTCTAATTCCACAAGCATGTTCTTAATGTTTTCCATTTGAACTTTTGCCTTTTTAGGAGAAAGCCAAAAATGAGGGTCTAATTCTTCGTTATTTATATTAGAAGAAGCTTCTAAATATTTTAAATCTTTTATTGCTTCTTTAACAGTATCTGCCCAATGCTCCATTGAAGCACCATTATATATGAATAAATTAGCCTTGCTTAAATCAGCCATATCTTTTGATGTAAGTTCAAAATCATGAGGCTCTGAACCTGCTGAAGTTATATTATAAATATCTATCTTATCTCTGCCAATTTTTTTAGCGAAATCGTAAATAGGATATATACTTGCATATACTTGAAGTTTGTCGGTTGTGTTTTGATTATTATTATTGTTACAAGAAATAAAAGAAACTAATATTATTAATAAATAAAAAACATTTTTCATCTATATTTATCCTTATAGTATTATAACATCGAAACATTATAATACTATAAAAATAAATTTCAATGTTTTAATACTATAACAATTGTTTAGGAGCCATACATATTGCACGTTTTTTAGTTTAAAAAAAGCAGGTATTCCTTATAATTTAATTAACTAA
>NZ_CAKVGN010000052.1 GCF_934747485.1 uncultured Brachyspira sp.
TGCCTTTTCCAATAATAATATGTTCTAATACTAATATCATATTTAGAAGCTAATATTTCTTTATTCTTAACTTTATTAATTTTTAGAACTATCTTTTTTCTTTGATTTGAAGTATATTCTTTCATAGGTATTCCTTTAAATTTAGCTATTTATATTATAAGGAATACCTACTTTATTTTAACTAAAAAACGTGCAATATCTATGGCTCCTAAACAGATATAAAAAAGTAATTTTCTTGACATAGATTTTTTTTGTTGTATACTCTTTTGTGCAATAAGGGGAATGAGGGTGAAAATCCCACGCTGGCCCGCAACCGTAAAGCTTAGTTGTGAAAAACTAACGAAGTCGGAATGCCTTATTGTAAAAAATAATCGAGTCGAGTGCACTATATTATGGGTTTTATCTAAAAACTTATAAACTTTTTTATGTATTCGCTCCTAATTTTAAAGGAGTTTTTTTATGCAAAAATATTTTATTCTATTACTATCATTTATTATTTTTTTATCATCATGTACAAGTCCAAATTATCCAAATGATAATAATGACGAAGCAGCAATACCAGAATGGAAAAAAAATATAAATCACAGCATTCTTAAAAATAATTGGAAAAGCAAAACTGATGATGCATTAATATATAAATATGATGGAGAGAATTTTACCTCCATATCAAAAGATGTTACTGTTTTTAAAATAGAAGTTGAAGAAATTGTTTGGAATAATGACAACACTTCAGGAGTAATATATGGAAAGATAGTAGAAAATAGTGATTCATCATTGATAAATAAATATTACAGTGTTGCTTTTATAGGATTAAAAACAAACAGCGTACAATTTTCTACAGATGCCGCATTGGCAAGCACATTAGAAGAAGCAAAAAATAACTTCACTTTAGAATATTTTACAAATTATATTGAATGTGTAGAATCAGAATATATATACATAGAACCTGGAAAAGGAAATCGCAATTATAGATTATTATCAGATGAAAAAATTTTAGCTTTGAGCTGGCAAGATAAAAGAAAACAAGACTATTTTTATAGCAACTGGATGAATATTTTTACAAATCAGATTATTTTACCTGCAGGAGTAACTGGAACAACAAGAAAAACAGATGAAAATGCAACATATATGGAAAATGATGGAAAAGTTCTAGGAAAATTTATGTATGCTACAAATATAGAATGGAAAGGCACAAATTGGATAGGGGCACTATATTTAGATGAAAGATATAGTGATTCTTCAAAATGGCTTATATTTCATATAGACACTGAAGGAAATCTAATGAATGCTTCAGGATATGGAATAAATAAAGATGGTGCTCCTATTACAGATGAACAATGGAAAACTTTAGTATACGAGAAATGGGGAGCTTTTTCTCTTGGAACTATAAAAGACTTTAATTATAATCAGCAATAAATAATTATGAAACATTTTATCATATACTTCCTTTTTGCTTCTGTGCTTTATTCTCAAACATACCTTATAAGAGAGCTTAAAGGAGGTATATGGGTTACTTCAAAGGCAGAAATAGCTAATCAAACAAATAATGCTTCTTCTTCAAACTCAGCATACAAAAGCCCTATAAATGTAAATAATAAAACTATAACCTCTGAAGAAATAGAGAGAATGGGTTATAAAAATGCTCAAGAAGTGCTTGCTAATCAGCCCGGATTCGTAAATAAGGGCACATATATGGGTAATGAGGTAGTTGATCCTGCTGGGGCTAATGGAGATAACATAAAGATATATCTTAATGGTGTGCTTATGAACACTGCTAAGGGAAATGCTGATGCTGGAGTAGACTTAAGAAGAATACCATCAAATTTGATAGAATCCATAGAAATAATAGGAAATTCTATATATATAACTACAAAAACTCCCGCTCAGGATATACTTTTAGTGTCATTAGGCTATGGTGTATATAATACTATAAGACCTTCTATACTATTTTCGAGAAATATTGACGATAATCAAGTGTTTACTTTTACTGCGGATTCCTATTACAGTGATGCTAATTACTATTATGATTTTACTAATTTATCAGGAAATAGAGTTCAAGGAAATTTTAGAGACAATAGGCAGTTTATTGCTAATTCATCTGCCAATTATAAATACACATTCAATAATAAAAACTTTATAAATGTATTTGCCAATGTATCGTATTCAAGCTCTGCAGCACAATATGAAATTCCTCCTGTTAATAAAACAGATTCTTGGTTTACTTTTACTACTCTAACATCTGCTGTATCTTATAACGGCTTTTCTGATATTTTAGATTATAATATTACACTATCATATTTATTTGATTCATTTGTAGACAGACCATATTTTCAAGATGGGAAATTTGTATCAGATTATAAATCACATGCTGCAGCTTTAACCGCTTCTCTATCAAGAATGGATGAATTTATCCCCAACACTATTACAATGTATAACAAATTAACTCCAGAATACAGATACGATATTTTAACAGAAGATACAAATGCAATAGAAACCAACTTCTATTACTACCCCCAAAGGCATTCACTTTCTTTAAGATATGAAATGCAGCTTTCTTTCGGATATTGGGATAATAATGTACCTATATTTACATTACTTCCAAGCATAAAATATGAATACCAAAATGAAATATTTACAAACCAAAGGAATAAAAACTATTTAGCTTACACTGCCGGATTCAATTTAAACTTTTATAAAGGATATGGCTTATATGTTGCTTACATGAGTGATTATACAGCCCCTACTTTTAATGACCTTTATTATGGAGTGTTTAGCAATCCTCAACTTCTTCCAGAAAGCTATAATCAATTACTCACTAAACTAACAATGGAACCTGTAACCAACCTAAAAATAGAAGCCTCTTATGCATATACTACCTATACAAATAAAATAATATGGTTTAGTAATATACCAGAGAATGTTGATACAGCAGTTTCGCATATAGTTAGCTCAAGCATAGGTTATGATATACCTTTTGCAAAATATCATAAAATAAAAACAAAAATAGGATATTCTTATCAGCTTGCTTATATGGGTGAGGATAAATTTCCTAAGATAGGTTTGCCGAATAATGTTGTAACAGCACTGCTCGGATATGATTTTGTTTCAGATAGTAAAATATTAAGCTCATTATCTTTTAATATTTATTATATATATTCAAGCCCAAGAGCAATGACATCAAATTATCCAACCTATTATTCAGAAGCATTTCATAATTTGAATATATCATTTTATTCTATATGGTTTAAGCATTTAATATTTTCTATGCATTTTAAGAACATTTTGAATAGAACCCCTATGTTATCAGCCTATTCAGTAGCAAAGCCATTTACTTTTGAATTTGAGATTGGGTATAATTTTTAGTTTATATTTAGAGAATTATTTTTTATTGTTTTCGGGGACTAGCCCCCGAACCCCCAGTTCTTTTATTGGTATAAAAGAACCAAAAGAACTGCATTTAATAGATTATAGCTTTTTATGTATATCAAAATATATCCATTGTTTTATATATTCCAAAATATAAAGCTATAGCACTTGCACTTTTTGGTTCTTTTGACGAAGTCCGCACTACGAGCTGCAGGAAAAAGTTGAATAAAAATAAAAACATAAAAATTTTATTTCTTGTTCTTGAAATAGTCGCAATACTGTGAAACTGTACATTCACTGCATAAAGGGCTAATGGGCTTACACAAATTCTGACCATAAACAACTAATGTGTCATTGTAAACCCTCCAATATTCTTTTGGAAGCTTTTCCCTCAAGGCAAACTCTGTCTCCTCCGGTGTCTTTGTGTGAACGTAACCGAATCTATTTGATATTCTATGTACATGCGTGTCAACACATATGCCGTCTTTATCAAAAGCCTCTGTAACTACTAAATTGGCAACCTTTCTCCCTACCCCTTTGAGTTTTAAAAGCTCATCAATCTCATCAGGCACTTCCCCATTATAATCATTAATAATCATATGAGAAACTTCAAGTATATTTTTTGCCTTCACATTATAAAAGCCTACAGGGTAAATAAGCTTAGCAATCTCTTCTTCAGAAAGCTTTATCATCTCTTTGGCATTTCCTGCCTTTTCAAACAGCCTCATAGAAGCATCTCTTGTTGTAGGGTCTTTTGTTCTAAGAGAAAGCATAGTGGAAATTAATATTTTATAAGCATCTCTGTTTGTAATAAGCTTTATCTCTGTTACCACAGGCATAGGCATTGACTTGGTAACTTTCGTAAGCTCTTTCATTATAGGGTGTATATCTTTATCATTCATAAAAAAACCACCTATTCAAATAAATACATAAACACAGAATCTTCTTTCACAAAAGGTTTTAATTCAGAATATCTAAACTCTATTTCAATAATACCATGTGCATAATCGGATATCTTATAGGCAGGCCATATAAACTTTATACCCGTGGGAGTAATGTCAAATGTATCGCTTAATGTAATGCTGTCAAAATCAAAAAAATCAGATTCTGACATGTTTCTTGTAAGTTTTGTACGCATCAAATTAATTAAATCAATATCAGCAACATCATCTATAAGCTCTGATACACTTAAACCAATTCTCTTTCCTGTGGATATTAAATATATATTAGGCTGAACATTATATATTCCATGAACTCCGCCAGCATAAGAATAATTATATAAAGAAAATGATATAATATTTTCATCTATATATGATACTTCAATATTTCTTTGCATATTAAACTTATCATTAATAGTCTCTTTCCAAGTATTATATTGCGATGAAATTAAATTATTAAGTGTTTCCATTATATTTTCTTCATTTATAGATTTAGTTTCATCAATGTCTAATGATATTCTATTTATTGCCTTTGCATTTTTATTGTTTTCTATAATAACAGCATCTCTGCTCGATTCAAAGCTTCCATTATCATCTTTAATATTTAATTTAGCATTTATAATCTTAATTTTATTTATAGGATAATTATTATCCAAAGAAAAAGAAAAACTGAAAGTATTATTTTTGTCAGCAGAAACCCAATTACCAGTAAAAACCATTTCGCTGCTAACTTCTCCGTCTAAAGAACCTATTATTCTATCATTAATACTCTCATCAAGATGAAATGTATTTCCATTGATGCTGCCCTTTAGACTGATAACTTGCTTTATAGTATCATAATAATATTTACCTGTAAGATTATTATTATCATCTATATATAAATACATACTTATAGGAGTAGTGCCGATATTTCCTTTAAGAAAATAAAAATCTTTTTTTGATATTTCTGCATTTTGTGAAAAAACTAAAGAAGAAAATAACAAAAAAATATATATAACTTTTTTCATTTAAAAACCCATAAATTATAGTTTAAATATAATAATATAAATGAAAAAATAAAACAAGGGGGACTAATATCCCCCTAACAAAATAAAAATTATTTAATAATTTACTTAGCTATATAATTAACTATTCTTGCAAACTTATCAGCAACCAAAGAAGCACCACCAACCAAAGCACCGTCTATATTAGGCATATTAAGCAAATCATCAGCATTCTTTTCATTAACACTTCCGCCGTAAAGTATAATCATACCCTCAGCAACACCATCATTGTAAATTGATTTTAATGTATCTCTTATAGTTTTATGTACATCATCAGCATCTTGCGGAGTAGCAGTTTTGCCAGTACCAATAGCCCAAACAGGTTCATAAGCTATAACCACCTTTTTAGCCTCAGCCTCACTTAAACCCTTAAAAGCTTCTTTTACTTGACTGCTTACTATATCAGAAGTAATACCCTTCTCTCTCTCTTCTAAATGTTCACCCACACATAAAACAGGAACTAAGTTTTTGTCTAAAGCTCTTTTTACTTTTTTGTTTATAAGCTCATCTTTCTCGCCAAATATATCGCGACATTCAGAGTGCCCAACAATAACATACTCACAGCCAACATTAAGAAGCATATCAGCAGAAATCTGTCCGGTAAAAGCTCCCTTCTCCTCAAAATATAAATTCTGTGCTCCTAATTTAATATTGCTTCCTTTAATAGCATTATTAACATCGCTCAAACAAGTAAAAGTAGGTGCTATCATAATATCTCTGTCTTTAACATCTTTTACTAAATCTTTTAACTGTTTTACTAACTCTAAAGCCTCTTTGTTAGTATTATTCATTTTCCAGTTACCAGCTATAAGTTTTCTTCTCATAATAATTATTCTCCTTATTATAAAATAAATTATTTTAATAAATTACTTAAATCTTTAAAATTAGGCACCTTAGAACTTTCTATAAATCCAAAAAGCACCATCTCAGTACTGATAATATTAGCCCCCAATTTTCTCATCTGCTCTAAGCCAATCTGCTTATCACTATCAGTTCTGGAAGCACAAGCATCAGCAGCCACATAAACATTATACCCATTTTGAATCAAATGATAAACACTATAATATACGCATACATGAGTCTCAGCTCCAAATACTATAATATTCTTTTTATTTAAACTGTTAAACTCATGAACAAAATCTTCGCTAGCAAATACACTAAAATGAGTCTTAGAAAATAACTTATGATGCTTAGGCAGTATTATTCTCTCATCTGTAGAGCCTAAACCTTTAGGATACTGCTCAGTAACTAAAAGAGGTATATCATATATTTCAGAAGTCTTAAGCAGTATATTAGACTTTTTTATAAGATTATCCAAATTATCCATAGCAGGAAGCAGCTTAGTTTGCAAATCTATACAAATATATAGAGAATCATTTTTGTCTAATATAGGTTCATTCATTAGTTTCATAAATAAATCCTTAAAATAAAAAACTTAAAATACAAATAAGGGGAAACAACTTAAATATTTGCTTCCCCTTAAAACTTTTTAAAACTCGCTTAATTATTATTGAGCAGCAGTTTCTTCAGTTTGTGTATTTTGAGCTGCACCAGCATCTTGTTGCTGAGCATCACCGCCGCCATTAATACGTCTTTGTTCTAATTGTTGTAATTCAGCAGCTTCACGAATTCTTGCATTTTCAATAGCTTGTTTTCTTTCGTTTTCAGTTTTTAATAACTGCCAAGTAGCTTCATCGTCGATATCTTCTTCAAAATCAACAACTACTACATCATATTCCATAGTAACATCTTTAACATAAGCGATGAAGTCTCCGCCTACAGTATCTTTAGTTCTATAGAAACATAAAGAGTCTAATTTTACAGAAGGGATCATTCTAGGATAAAGAGGTGTTCTTACTAATACTCTGTCGCGAACATTAGCTAAATACTCTCTATTTTCCCATTTTACTTGTCTCCAACCGCTGAAGTAAAGTGTACCCATAGGATAAGATTTTAATTCGCCTAATTCATTTTGTAAGTTTACAAAATAACTAACTAAATAATTACGTCCATATACCCAAGAGCTAATAGATTTAATTTCGCCAACATTGTGTATTACACCTTTGCCTTCTGTATATTTTGTACCATCAGCTCCGCCATACATTTCAAGTTGATAAGCAGGTTTTACTAAAGCATAGCTATTCCAAGCTTGTAATGGGAAATGTACTCTTACACCAAGAACTTTACCAGCTTCCCAAGCTCCGTTATTACCTTTACTATCTACGTTAGTAACATATGAATTCCTGCGGTTTTCTGTTAATCTAGCAGATTCATTCAACCATACTACCCAGTTATCGTTGTAAAGATTTTGCTGAACAGAAACTACTTCATTTGTATCATCTCCTGCTGCTTGCAAGTTATCAGCATTACCTGTTATAGCAAAATCAATTAAAGTTGAATTTGTTACACCGTAAGCAGATGCAGCAACAAAAATAGAAGCTAATACTGCGAATAACTTTTTCATAATTTATTGCACTCCTTGTACTAATTAATAAGCATAATAATATTATTTTATACACTAAATTACCCAATTTGTCAAGTAGATTTAATAAAAATAACTAAATCTATAAAAATAATGTGTAATTTTAGTTTACATAATCCAAAAATTAAAATATAAAATCAAGCTTCTAAAAACTATCATAATTTTATATATAATTTTACATCTATTAAAAAAATAACATAAAAATAAATATCTATTTAAAAAACTCAGAAAATGGATTTTTTATTTTTAATGTAAATTTTTTCTTTTCTGTTGTCTTCTTGGCATTAGGGATATTAACTTTAGTAGCCTCATCTAAACTCATCATCAGTATGCCGATAACGGCAGAATAAGAAGGATTATTAGCAATATCTGTGATGCCGTAAATATTATTAGGAACTCCTATCCTCGCTGTAATAGGCATAGAACCTTTTACTGTACTTTGATATGCTTTGGCTAATTCAACCAAACCGGGAAGCAAAGAACCTCCTCCTGTAAAAACCATGCCGGCAGATAAAGAATCTATATACTTCATCTTTGATAATTCTTTGCCGCATAAACTGAGTATCTCTTCAACCCTCGCTTGTATGATTTCTGTTAAAAACTTCTTAGGTATAGCCTTACTCTTGCCGCTTGTAGTAGGAACTTCAACTATCTCTTTATCGCCTACCATATCTATAAAAGCACAGCCGTACTCGCATTTCAATCTCTCTGCTGTAGGAATAGTTACTCTTAATCCTTCTGCTATGTCATTTGTAATATGCTGACTTCCTATAGGTATAACAGCAGTATGCCAAACAGAGCCTTCCAAAAACACCATAAGCGATGTAGTAGAATGCCCTATATCAAACACAACCACTCCAAGCTCTTTTTCATCTTCTGTAAGACAAGCCTCAGCACTTCCGCGTACGCTCACTATAAAATCTTTACCGCTGAACTTCATCTTATTTAAAGTTCTTCTTAAATTTTCACTCACATATTTAAGACCAGTGATAAGATGAACCTTAGTTTCTAATCTTGTTCCAGACATTCCTATAGGGTTTTTTATCTCATCTTGACCGTCTAAAGAATATTCTTGTTCTATAGTTTCTATAATTTCTATGTCCGAAGGCAAACGAACATTTTTAGCACTTTCTAATACCCTTTCTATTTCTAATGGAGTTATTTCCTTATCTTTTGTGTTAACACCTATAACGCCTTTGCTGTTCATACCTTTTATATGGTCGCCACCTATAGTAGCTATCACATCAGGAGCCTGAAGTCCTGCCATATCTTCTGCCTTGTTTATAGATTTCTCTATAGCATCAGCTGCAGCATCTATATTTACTATAATACCCTTTCTAATACCATCACTCTCGCTCTCCCCTATGCCTATAATATCAAGCTTATCTTCATTAACCCTTGCTATTACAGTTTTTATTGATGAAGTGCCGATATCTACACCAGCTATTATTGGCTCTTTCAAGGTTTAACTCCTAAATAAAGTATTATGTTAATATTTTCGGAATATTATTGTTTTCATTAATATTTTTTTATTCTTTAATAATATATTTTAAATATACTAATTTATATACTTTTTTAATACTTTTGATAAATATTTATTTTTGAAAATACAGAAAAATTATAAAAAATTAATTAATAACCCACTTGTCGCCTTCCTGAGCCATAATAAATGTTTGTCTCATATTTGCAGTGGATTTATTTACTCTATCATAAACTGAAGTGCCTACATCTATATAAGCATTTTTACCCTCAAGCTTTATACTATAAACTTTATCTATTTTCGTCTCAAACTCAAAATCTAATGAAGGGCTAGATGCAGCATATTCATCTGCATTTTTTACATTTCTTGTCTTAGCCAAAATTTCTTTATAATTAGATGAATAAAAATTATTATAAGCCATCTTCACACTCTCTTCATCATACGGCAACAACAAAAACTCCTCTAAAGATTTTAAAGCAGCTGTTTTTAATTCTTCTTCATTATAGCTTTTTATCTCAACAGCCTCTTTGTTTTCATCATCGCTTAAAACAATTTCTACTTTCTGGCTGCCGCTTCCGCAAGAAACAAATAAACTAAATAAAACAAATAAAAAAATTGTTAAAATAATATTATGCATAAAATTAAAGCCCTTCCAATATCTCTTTTCTGTTGTTTTGAGGAGGTATAGATTCTTTCTCTTTTATTCTTGTTTGAGAAGTAGTTGTAATATTATTCATATTAATATATTTAATAATGCTCGGACGCTCTAATATAATTCTATTGTCTCCATTTTGCCAAGAAACAGTTTCTGCATCCAAAAAAGCTCCCTTTCCATATTTAGCAGACAAAGAAGACAATAATTCTAAAAAATCCACCTGATCAGGCTGAAAATATATAGTAATAGAATATAATGAATCATCTTTAAAAATAAAATACCCGCTCTTATAAAACTTATTCTCTTCTAATGATAAAAAAGTAGCACTTTCCTCAGAAGCCAAATCAACCCCATTAGTATTGAGCATATATTCTTTAGGAAGCATCATCGTATTATCTTCCAATATAGCCTTAATTGTATCTTCTCTCGTAGAACCCAATTTTATATTTTTAAATCCTGTAATAGGTATATTAATCACCGCCGGCTTTCTTCCAACTACCGCATCATTAGTTATATAACTTTCTTCTGTTGTTGTTGTATTGTTATTATTATTTTGAGGAGGAGTATAAGCATCATTAGTTGCATACTGACTAAACAAATTCAAACAAAACAAAAACATCATTATTAATATATATCTCATAATACTTTACCTACTTTAAACTATAATATAGTATCGACTATATTTTTAATTTAATTATTTTTTTTACATATTGCTATTTACTTATAATTTATAAAACTTATAAAAATATTTATCATAAAACTATTTTTTATAAAAAAACAACCGCATTATAAAAATTACATAATAATTATGTATACTAAAATTTGAAAATATTCTAAAATATATTATATTATAGTATGAAATATTCTATAAAAAAATTTTTTAATGTAGGTGGATATGAATATAAAAAATAATAGAGTAACTATAATATGCGGCCATTACGGCTCAGGGAAAACTACTTTCTCTATTAATTATGCCATCTATTTAAGAAACAAAACAAACACCCCAATATATATAGCCGATTTGGATATTGTTAATCCTTACTTCCGTTCAAGAGAACATTCTCAAAACCTCAAAGATAAAGATATAAAAATAATAGGAACCTACCTGCCGCAATCCGGCTCTGATTTACCTGCCGTGTCTGCTGAAGTTTATTCTATATTTAATAATAAAGATATTATAGGAATAATAGATATGGGTGGAAACTCTGTTGGAAGCTTAGCTTTTGCTACTTTTAGAGAATATGTTCAAACAGATGAAACTGATGTATTTTTTGTTCTTAATGCAAACAGAAAAGAAAACTCCACTTTTGAACTTGCATTGGGGCATCTTATCTCTATAGAAGCTATACTCACATTAAATGTTACAGGCATAATAAACAACACTCATCTTATGAATGATACTTCTGCAGAAGATATTATACGAGGCGAAGAGATAGCTGAAAAACTCTCTAAAGAAAAAAATATAGATGTGATATGCAGCTGCGTTAATAGTAATTTAATTAAACAAAATATAAAAACTAAATATCAGTTGTTTAATATAGAATATGATATAAAAAATATAGGGAACGTTGTATAACTTAGTATGGATTATTATAACAATAAAAAATTATATGAGTTAGCCCCATTGCTTTCTCCGAGTATATACGAAACTATATTTTATAATCAGTATGAGATAAGAGCTGATAAAAATGCTATTGTATTAGATGATAAAGTATTTGATGATGTTTATATAGAAGAAAAAATATACAGAAACTTTATTTTGTCAAACTCAAATAGACTCGGAAAATCTTTAAACTATTTGGGACTTAATCAGATGCATGGATGCATTATTAATAATTTAGAAATGGATAACGGCAAACTTACACTAACACTTCTTGATGCTGGAGTGGCTAATTTGGCTAAAACTTTAATAGAAACAAAAGCTATTAATATAGACTTAAAACCGTTTATAGTAAAAATGATATTTGAAAATGTTTATTATCATTCTAACCATACTATAGATAAAGAAGAGTTTATTATAAAAAATAATGAAAATATAATAGAAAAAACATATATACAAGACCAAATCACTTTAATAAATGATAATGAAATAGAGATTGTAATATCGGTTCAAGATAAAGAAGAAAAATTAAATTATTATATAATAAAATGTAAAAACACATCTGTTGTAGATGAGGCAAGGGATACTTGGCTTAGTATTTTTTATGGAAATGATTTTTCTATGCTTTATGATTATTTTATTAATACGAGAAAAACTAATAAGCTTGTTATGAATAGAAATGTTTGTATTGGTATTATAGCAAAATATGAAGAGTTTGTTTCTCAGCTGGATATATCTTAATGAAAGAAATAAAAAACTTATTAATACATGCTCCAAATTGGCTTGGTGATATAGTGATGTCTTTGCCTGCGATACATTTAATAAAAGAAGAATATAAAGACATAAAGATAACTGTATTAGCAAAGAAATCAATGTTCGGCATACTTACTGTAAGCGGATTAGTTGATGATGTAATAGAGTTAAAAAATTTCCCTGCTTTAAGAAAATATCATTTTGATACTGCTTTGCTTTTCCCTAATTCTTTTGAAAGTGCTTTTAGGGTATTCGGTCATGGTATAAAAAGACGTATAGGATACAAAGCTGATTATAGAAACTTTATGCTTACAGAGGCTATTGAAAGAGAGAGTGTAAGATGGTGGCATACCGCAGATTATTATGTTAATTTACTTAAAGCCATTAATATAAATAAACAACGCCCAACCATGAAATTAAACATAAAAGAAGATATCCTAAACAATGCTAAAGATTATATAAAATCTATAAACCCAGAAAACAAAAAAATATTTGCTTACGGCATAGGTGCTACTAATAGTTTTGGTAAAATTTGGAAAGAAGAATATTTTGCTGAAGTTATTAATTATTTATCTTCTAAATATAATGCTTTGACTTTATTTGTAACAACTCCAAATGAAAAAGAAATATCTGATAAAATAAAATCTATGCTAAAAGAAGAACCTATTATACAATATACTTCATTAGATAATATAGCTGCTATACTTAGCTTATGCGATGGTTTTATAGGTAACGATTCTGGTGCTATGCATGTTGCTTCTATAGTTGGAATACCTACTTTAGCTCTGTATTTTGCCACACCCGCCGGTATGAACTCTCCAATAGGTATTAACAGCCATATAATAGAAAAAAAACTAGATAATAAGGCTTGCATCTGCGGCGGCAGAAAATGCTCCCTTAACACTTTTGAATGCAGAGAGATAATAAAACCAGAAGAGGTAATAAATAAATTTGAAGGAATTATTAATGGATTATGATGTTACTCTTTCTATAACTACATACAACGAAGAAAAATATTTGCCTATACTTTTGGATTCTATAAAATCGCAAAAAACTAATTTAAAAATGGATATACTTATTATAGATGATTCTTCCACAGATAAAACATTGGAAATAGCTAAATCTTATGAGGGAGTTAGAATTATACATAATGACAGAAAATCTGATGTGCAGTATATGAGAAACACAGGGCTTAAAGAAGCATTTGGAAAGGTGATAATATTTTTTGATGCTGATGTTGCAATATCTAATAATTTTGTAGAAAATATGGTACGTCCTATAATAGAGGGTAAAACAGATACTACATTATGCAAAACTTATGCTGTCTTAGAAGCTTTTTATAATGTACTTCCTAATAATTATTCAAAAAGTTATGTTAATTTTATAAGGCATTGCCCAAGATTTATGATGAAGCGTTTTCCTGTGCAATTTGTTCCTTGGATTGCAAGATGGTTTAAGATGATGAAAAATAAAAAAGGTTTTGTGAATATTTGGAATGTACCAAATAGAACACATACTACAGGCATAGCTACAAAAACAGAAATTGCAAGAAAAACTGGCGGTTGGAAAGTGAGAATAGGCGACGGAGATGATGCTCAATATTCAAACGATATATGCGATGCAAGCTCTAAAGTATTATGGATAGGAAAATGTATATTGTTTATTTCAAGAAGAAGAGTTTTCCCTACTGATAATGGCTGGATAACTGATATATTATTTAAACCTATAAAAAAATATTATAAAAATAAAATAAAAAAGAAAAATGATAATGATTATACTCAAAGTATAAGATAAATACTATAAAATAAACAATAATTGATAAAAACATAATTATATATTAAAATATAATAAATAATAATATGGAGTGTAATACTAATGATAACTTTTAAAACAATAGATGATAATGAAATGAAATATATTATGGAAAATAAAGAAGTAAGCAATGATATAAAAAATACTTCAGAAAAAGTGCTTGCTATATTCACTCAAGATTGGTGCGGAGATTGGAAAGGATTAAATAGAGAATTAGTAGCCAATGAACAAAATAATGATGTAGATTTAACTGTATTTATATGTAAATATAATGAAAGTCCTCTCTATGAAGAGTTTATGAACTTCAAAGAAAAAGAATGGAAAAATGACCTTATTCCTTATTTGAGATATTATAAAAATGGCAATCTTATTAAAGACACTAATCACTTGCCGTTTCAAAGAATTATGAATGTGTTTAATCAATAATAACTTTGAAATAAAAAAAGCTCAAATAGAAGATTTAGAAGAAATTAGCAATTTAGCTAAAAAAATATATCTTAAATACAATTCATCATTGGATACAGATGAAGGAATAAATAATATATTAACTTTCATTAATTATAATAACATATTAATGAGAACATATATTGACGGCTCTCTAATTCTTAAAGCAAAAGACATTAAAAAAAATATTATTATAGGCTTTATAGAAATAAGAAATTATAATCATATATCACTTTTATTTGTTGATGATGAGTATTTTAGACTCGGCTTAGGAAAGAGTCTATTTGAGAAAGTTAAAGATATAACAAAAAGCGATAGATACTCAGTTAATTCGAGCGATTATGCTATAGACTTCTATAAGAAATTGGGTTTTGTTGCCATTTATGACAATATAAAAATAGAAAACGGAGTTCATTTTCACCCGATGATTTTTTAAAATACCTCATATATGTATATTGACAAATAGCTTTATTCATATATAATATCAGCTATAAAAGGTATTTATATGTGAATATTAATAGATTTAATTGGTTCAATTATAAACTTTATAAAAAAGAAACTTAAAAAATAGATAAACATTAACCCTAATATTATTGCACAAGGGCTGCTCCTCCCAAGTGCAATAATAGTATTTTATTTATTAATTATCTGAACATAAACTTTTCTATTCCTCGCACCATCAAACTCAAAGAAATATATATCCTGCCAAACACCTAAAACTATATCTTTATTTTCTATTATAACTGTTAAACTTGGAGAAACTAAAGACGATAAAACATGTGCCTGCGAATTACCTTCAGAGTGCCTATAATTATCATGCTGAGCCACTACTTTATTAAAAGCATTCTTCATATCAAATAAAACATTACTGTCTGCATTTTCATTAATACCAACACCCGCAGTAGTGTGAGGCGTAAATATAACAGCTATACCTGACTCCGCATTCTCTTCAAAAACACATCTTCTAACCTCTTCAGTAATGTCTACAATATCAAATCTTGAGTTAGTTTTTACATTAATAGTATGCATAAATACTCTCCTTAATTTTTTATTATATAACAAATCTTAAAGCTAATTGCATTCCAACACTAAGTGCACTTATATTATGATACTGATAATGCGGATTATTAACACGTACAAAAACATCATAAAGAATATAGCTTCCCAAATTAATATTAATATATCTATTAACAGCAAATGAATAATCAAAAGTTAATTTAATAAAAGTAACAGGAGCAGCTTCACTGTAATATAAACTTGTATTATAAACATTTTTATTATCAACTCTCTCTATATAATTAACTATACCAGGCATCTTTACCCCAATTCCAAAACCAATAGAAAAGTTATCAATTATAAACTTAGGCAAAACCCCAACAAGAATATTTTCAAAATAATAAGAATAAGTCGTTTTTAAATCTTTAGACCTATAAGAATAACTATCATGACTATATCCAAACTCCGCTAATATACTCAAAGCTAACCTATCAGATATTAAATACATATATCCAAATTGTAAAGAAGCCCCAATCTCAAAATCTACAAAACTCTTCATGCTTAAAACAGTAGGATTATTAACAAGCTTATAATCTGAAAAACCAATGCTCATTCCAAAAGGTACATTTAATAATATCTCGAATCTATTTTTTTGTGCGAATATATTAAAACTTAAAATAAAAATAAAAATTATTATTAAAAACAGCCTTTTAAAAAAATACATTAAAAAATACCTCAGTTTTAATATTATAATATTTTTTATTATTTGCAAATATACATATATATGTTATAATAATTATATGCTGTATAATATCAACAATTTTATATCAACTTCAAATTGGCGTTATCTTTTTTATAGTCTTGATATAATCTTAGTAGCTATATTATTTTACATTTTCTACATGCTTATGTATAATACCCGAGCATACAGCATAGCCCTTGGTTTTATAATACTTTTCTTTATCACCTTAATAGCAAAAATCTTCGGTCTCACTACCCTCTCATGGTTATTTGATAAGTTTTTCCAAGTAGGTCTTATTGCAATAGTAGTGCTGTTTCAGGCAGAAATAAAACATGGTCTAAGAATATTAGGCGGAAGAGCATTATTTAAAAAATCATTCGGATACAATGAAGACCAAATACAAAAAATTATGAGTGCAACTTTTAATTTGTCATACAAAGGATATGGTGCTTTAATAGTATTTCAAAGAAATATATCTCTGCATTCTCTTGTAGACAAAGCAGTAAAAATTAATGCCGATATCTCTATAGAATTATTAGAATCTATATTTTTCAAAAATAATCCCATACATGATGGTGCTGCAATTATAATGGAAAATAGAATAGCTGCAGCAAGTGCATATTTACCGCTCACAGAAACAGAACCGCAAATAAAAAACAGAAGACTCGGCACTAGGCATAGGGCGGCAATTGGTATATCTGAGCAGACTGATGCTGTTGTAGTAGTTGTTTCAGAAGAGACTCAATGCGTATCTATTGTTCATGGGGGAATATTAGAATATAATTTAAGCAGAGATGAATTATATAAAAGACTCGGAGAGCTTTTAGAGGTAAAAGTAGACTAAAATGAAAGATATTATAATAGAAAAAATTAAACATAAAAAATTGTTATCCTATATAACAAACAGATTCTGGATTAAAGCTTTATGTTTAACTATGTCTTTTATGCTTTTTTTATATGTAAGATATCAGCAGGAATATAATAAAGAATATACTACAAAATTAAATATAAAAAACCTACCCGCAAAACTATTAGTTGCAAACAATATTAAAGAAACTGTAACAGTTAGTGTAAAGGGATTTAAAGATAATATATATGAACTTCCAAGAGATTTTTCTGCCTATATAGATTTAACCAATGCACAAATTGGAAGCAATATGTATAAAGTATATTTAGAAGATGATGCAGATTATTCATCACTTAATATAAATATCACCCCAAACAAAATACCTGTAGTGTTAGACCAATTAGCATACAAAACCGTTCCAATAGAAGTACAAACAGTTGGAAAAGCATCTTTAGGTCTTGAAATTGAAAATATAATCATTAATCCTTCAAACACTATAATATCAGGACCAAAAACTTTAATATCTCAAATAGATAAATTATATACCAGAACCATAGACCTTGATGATAAATATTTGGATTATAATACTAAACTTACTTTAAACATACCGCCAAATGTTAAATCTGATACTTTTAGAGTAGATGCTAGTATAATTTTTAATAAAGATATAGAAATAGTAACTTTTGAAAATATAGAATTAAATATTAATAATTTAAATAGCAGATTCAATATAAAATATAGCGAGCCTTTAATTGTAAAAAAAATCGTATTAGAAATGAATAAAAACTTAATAGAAAACTTAAAAAAAGAGGATATACTGCTTTCATTAAATTTAATAAACATCACAAATGAAGGCATATACTCTAATATATCAATAGAAGCAAATATTCCAGATTATGCCAAATTATCATATATAGAGCCTTCATTTTTCGATATAGAAGTAGAAAAAATATGGACAAATCAATAATAAAAAATATTAAGTTTGGAGATATTATTATTATTTTAATTATAGTAATATCCATTATTTATTATGCAAAAAACTTAATAGAAAATAAAGGCAGTAAAATTATAATAGATACACCCTCAAAATCTTTAAGATATGATTTGAATACAGACAGAGAAATAAAAGCAGAAGGTCTTATTGGAGAGACTACAATTATTATAAAAGACAAAAAAATAAAATTTGAACATTCTCCATGCAGAGATAAACTTTGCATAAAAGCAGGCGAATTAAAAAATGCCCCTATAATATGCATGCCTAATGGGGTATTAATAAGATTTGAAAAAAACACTGAAAATGATATAACAATAGATTCTGTTGTACAATAAATATTGCAAAGTAAATAAAGGTTTTTAATATGACACTTTTTGAAGAGATTAAAACACATACTGGAAAAAGAAGAGTTTATGATATAATATTTTTTGCTTTTTTATCTTCATTTATTGCTGCAATAGAAAATATGTTTCCAAGACCTATACCGTATTTTAGGATAGGCTTTTCTTTTATTATCATATTAATGGTTTTAGATTCATTTAATTTAAAAGAGCTCCTTCTTATGATAGCTATAAAAAACATATCTGTTGCTATAGTATTTGCTTATATTCTCACCCCGCCATTTTACCTTGGAATAACTGGAGGTATTATGTCTGTTATAGTAATGAAGGCAATGAGAAATTTTAAAAACATTTTTTCGCTTTTGGGCGTAAGCATTGCCGGAGCATTAGTAAGCAATTTATCACAAGCAATACTTTCTCAATATCTTTTTAATTTGCCGGATATAAAATTTTTAATACTTCCTGTGTTGATAATATCATTAATAACAGGCAGCATAATAGGAATATTTACTATTATTTTTAACAGAGAATAAAAAATATATTGTATTATTTTATATATTATATAAAACTAAAATATTTGCACTTTCGCTAAACGTAGATAAATAACTTAAATATTTGTACTTTTCGCGAAGCGTACCCGTAGGGTAAAAACTTTGACGAAGTCCGCACCGCGACCGAAGTAAATACCTTTAGGTGCGTAGATGCGGGAAAAAGTTGAATAAAAAACTAATATAAAAGATATAGTTATTTTAAAATATACTGAAAATTTTAACTTTATTTATTTTAATTATTTGTGGTGGCTTTGCCCCCACACCCCCACTTCTTTTATTGGTATAAAAGAAGCAAAAGAACTGCATTTTATAAAATATAGCTAAAAACATATGGTATTACTTTATATATATTTATTATATATAAAGCTAAAACATTCGCACTTTTACCAAACGTAAACAGAAAACTTAAGCACTTGCACTTTTTGCAACTTTTTGCGGCGGGAAAAAGAACAATAAAAAAGTTGACAGAAAATAATTGTTTTACTATGTACTAAAAATTTTTAAGTATATCAAAAAATATTTTTATGTTTTTTTATTCTTGGAGGCTAGCCCCCATACCCCCACTTCTTTTTGCAACCGAAGGAAGTACCTTTAGGTATGGCCAAAAGAACCAAAAAGACTGCATTTCTATCAAGTATTACAAAAACATATGGTATTATCTTATGTAAAACTTAAATATTTACTAATTTAGTTATAAAATAAATCCATCACAAAGCAGAAAACTTATAAATAGTTCTATGCTTAAACTCTCTATCCGAATAAAGTATTATACTTGGAAAATGATTATAATTTAATGCTAAAGTAAAATACTGTGTCTCCAAACAAAAAGCCTCATGTTTATTTAATGTTTGCCCTCTCACTTGTAAATTGTTTAGAGAATTAGCAGTGTAGAGCAAAACCGAAGGCATGTCTGTAAACACTTCTAAAGATATTAAACTCTCTTCGGAAATAACTTTCACTTTAGATTTTTTTATATCATTATCATCAAACACAAAACAATTATCGCATCCGCCTTTGGCTTTTATTATGCTGTCAATTTCTTTAATATTTCTAAAGTCATAAGGAGTATTATCTACTTTGAAAATCTCTCCTGAACTATCACCGCTTTCATCTTCAGGCAAATAATAATTAGCATCTATCAATATTTTATGATTGTTAATCTTTCCCGTTCCATTCAAATTAAAATAAGAATGATTCATTATGTTTACTGGTGTTGGCTTATCAGTTGTTGCTTTATAGTCTATTATAACTTCATTGTCTTTTGTAAGCGTATATATAACATTTAAATCTAAATTGCCCGGATATCCTTCTTCTCCATCTTTTGATAAATAATGAAACTCTATTTTGTTTTTATCAATTTCTTTTGAAGTAAAAAACACATAAGAAAGTCCATCTGCTCCGCCATGAGTATGATGAGGAGGCTTGTTTGCATTCAATTTGTATTCTTTATCTCCTATTTTAAAAGCAGAGTTTAATGTTTTGCCAGCCACCCTTCCAACAGTAGCACCCATATGACCGTTCTTTGCCTTAGCACTATAAAAGCTGACATCATCGGAACCAAAAGCTACTTCAATATTCTCCCCTTTTTTGTTTTTAAAAAATATTCCTGTTATGGAAGCTCCAACATCTGCTAACTTTAATTTTAATCCATTACTATTTTCTAATGTATATAAAAATCCGTTTTCTCCAAACTTCTCTTTTGTCATATATTTATCTCCTAATAATATTTTTTAAACTATTTATAATGTTATGTTTCAAAAAACTAATAATGCATTTATAAAAAACAATCGTTTATATAGATTACATATAATCAAATATTAATTTCACAAGCATATCCTCTGTTACCTCATCGTACAAAACTCTTCTTCCTAAACTATTAATATCAGTCTCAAATTGAGTTCTATTAACAACAGCACTGCATCTATGCAAATATATATTCTTTGTGTTTATATCTAATTTAAATGTTATATAAAACATAAGCTTATCAGAATCGTTATTGCAGTATTCATGCTCTATAGTAAAATAATTTGACTTGTTTGCTATATTATAAAAACCTCTATTATTGCATGAATTATTTTCATCATTCAAAGCAATAGTTCCTATATATTTATAATAATTTCCAATTTTTTGTAAAGGAGAATAATAATACCAATTTCTGCCTTTTAATATCATCATTTCGTAATTAGATTTATCATCAAAAGTGATATTCCTAATAGCATGTATTTTTAAATCTTTATTATATAATAAATTTCCATCTCTGCTAAAAAAACTTTTATTTACATTGATAGGAGCATTTTGAGAATATAAACAAGCAGAAAATATAAATAAAAACATGAGTAATCTAATCATAATAATTTCCACACTGCCTTACAATTTTTATTATACTCATTATGAACAAATATAATGATATTATTTTACTATTAAGAAATAAAAATATCAATTACATATTATTTTTTAATTTGTTTAGGAGCCATACATATTGCACGTTTTTTAGTTTAAAAAAAGCAGGTATTCCTTATAATTTAATTAACTAA
>NZ_CAKVGN010000053.1 GCF_934747485.1 uncultured Brachyspira sp.
TTGAAGTATATTCTTTCATAGGTATTCCTTTTGTTTTATTTTAGTTAATTAAATTATAAGGAATACCTGCTTTTTTAAACTAAAAATTGGGTCAAAAATCAAATAAAAATAAGGTTTACAAAAATAAAAATGAGGTTAAACCTTATTTATCGCTTATTTTAATCAAAAAAGAACATATTTTAGTAATTCCTACATAATTACAATTAAGCTGGTAAATACAGAGATGTATTTAAATAAAAAATTATTAGGAGAAAAAATATGTTAGTCAAAGAGTTCAAACAAGAATTAAACAAATTTGGAGATGAAACCCAAATCTTTATTCGTCTCAAAGATGAAAATGATACTATTATTTTATCAGATTTTTCTGAAATAATATCAAATGATGTATTGGGCTTTGGGGTTATAGTCCCTTTATTTAAAGTAAATGAGGAGGATTATAAAAATGGAAAATAAACAATTTGAACCTTCTTATTGGGTGATAATAAGAAATAATAAAAAGTATTTAGGCTGTCAAAATAATTGTAAGCATTTAGAAAAAGTTAATAATAAAATCCTATGCTCATATTTTGGAAAAGAAATAAAAGGAACAGAAGATAATTATAAACCTTGTAAAGAATGCTTGAATGAATTTTGTAGTGCTCGTTTTAATATTCAAGATTTAATAAGGAGTGAATAATGAGCTGTTTAAAAAAAACATATTATGATAAAGAACTCAAAACATTCGTTGTTGAAGAGTATACAGATTGGGGTATGAAAAAATATGACAACGATGGTAATTTAATTGCTTATGAGAAAATAGCTGATGATGATGATTTTGTAGATAGTGGAATTGATGAAGAAGCGGATGAGCCTGATGAGTTTTTCTATAAGCTTTATCCGTGTGAGAAAGAAAAATTAAAAGAAGGAGAAATGTAATGGGACAGCTAATAACTGAAGAAATGCTTGATAAACAAAGGCTTAATTTAAAAAAACAAGTCAGATATACAGCTCTAATAGAATATAAAGAAAAAATATTAAAGCAAATAGAAAAAGAAAAAATAAATGCCAGAAAATCATTAGATAGATTAAAAGATATTTTAGCAGATAATCCTACAAAAGCAAAAAGAACATCAGCAAATGCTAAATGCAGTACATTATGGGAGAATATAAGATATTTAGAACTTAAATTAGAAGTATTAGAAGAATTAATTAAAGAGGAATAAAAAATATAGGGGGGAGAAACAATGAGCTTATTAAAAGATATTTTCGGAAGAAAAAAACAAATAAAGTGTGCTGTATGCGGTGAGGCGATACAAAATGACTTTAAAACAGAATATTTAAAATTAAATGGATGTTTTGGTTTATATATGCTTCACTATGAATGCGATAAAAAAGTAAAAAATTTAGAAAAATCTATAAAAGGAGAATAATCTATATGAAAAATGAAAAAATAGGGGCTTTATGGCTTAATACTTCAAAAGCTGGTAATAAGTATTTACAAGGCACTATAGATACAGAACAAGGCAAAATGAAAATTATTATTTTTAAAAATAATAAGAAAAAAGAAGATAAGCATCCTGATTATGCTATTTTCAGAAGCGAGGATAATAATGGAAAATAAATTAACAGTACAAAATAATTACAGTTTATCAGATTTAGAGATAATGAGTAAAAAGGCGGCTCAAAGTAATTTTTTAGGCACAAGGAATGATAATGAAGTTTTTACTCTTTTAATGCTCGCTCAATCTGAAGGTAAAAATCCAATACAGGCAAGTATGGATTATTCAATAATACAAGGAAAACCTGCCTTAAAAAGTCAGGCTACTTTAGTACGATTTCAAAAAGCAGGCGGAAAAGTAACATACTTAAAAAGAGATGATACAGAATGCACAATAAAATTCGAGCATCCACAAGCTGGAGAGCTTACAGTCAGCTGGACTATGGAGACAGCACAAAAAGCAGGATTAAATCTTAATAAAGATAATTGGAAAAAATACCCTAGACAGATGTTAGCTGCCCGCTGTATAGCAGAAGGCATAAGAGCTTTATACCCTGCTTGCCTTGAAGGTCTTTATTTAGTAGAAGAAGTACAAGATTTTGATACACCTAATAAACAAAAACAAAATAATAATATAGTAGATATAGAGGCTTCAAGTATAGATAATTCTGTGTACGACATAGAAACAAATACTTACAGTAATGAAGATGTCTCCTATATAGAGAAAAATGATTGCTGGGTTACCAAAAATGGTAAATATACAAATGATATTACAGGCAATGCTTGTAAAGGTGATGAAATCTTATGTCTGTATAAAAATAAATATTTAGAAGCAATTATTATAGAAGATGAATATAAAAAAATAGGCGACAATATTATACATTATTTTCACTTAAAAGATATAAAAGGAAATTGCTTTAAAGCAAAAGTATCTGAAATATATCAAACTTTCACTTATTCAAAAGAATTTGATAAAAAAGATAGAAAAAAAAGACTAGAAGAAAAGTATACAAAAAGAAAAATAGCGGAAGGCAAAATATCTAAAACTAATGATACTTATAAAATAGGTAATAGTATAAAGTGCGATGCTATATCTGAAGATACCAACGAAGAAGCTATTGTCGGTTATAGTATAGTTCCAAATGGTAAAAATAAAGGTAAAAAATGGGAAGAGTTAGATATTACTTCTTTAGCAAATGCTGTTAAATATTATGCTTCACAAGGGGACAGAGAGCAGTATATAGAATATGTAGAAAAAGTATTGAATGAGAAATTAAGCATATGCCCTGTCGGAATATCTAAAGGCTGTAAATGGGAAGAATTAAGCACTGAAAAATTAGAGAGTTATTATAATGATTATAAAAGCGGAAAATTAATAGGTTATGCTGATGAATATGCTTCATACATAGAAAAGATATTAATTAAAAGACAGTCAAAACAATCTGAATTTAAAGGAGCTAATAATATACAAGTAAATGAAGATGAAGACCCTTTCAGCGATACTAGAGATGATGAATGGGATAAAGATATTAATGGAAATCCATTTGATGCAGAAGATAATAGAAGTTTGGATGAGTTAATTGCTGAACAAGAAAAGAATAATCTCAATCAAATAGACGATGATAAAAAGTTTAAATTAGAGAATTAATAGGAGTAATATGATGCTAAATCTTTTTAAGAAAAAAAATAAGTATGTATATGTAAACAATAAACTATTTTTTGATAAAAAAGCTTTTGAGGCAATATATTTGATGCCTCAATACAATCCAACTAAAAAAACAAAATTAATTATTCAATTAAATAATATAAATATTCCTATTCTATTTGATACCAGAAATGAAGCTAAAGAGGAAATGAATAGAATAATAAAAGAAATAGAGAGTTGATAGGTTTTCATAGTTTCTCCTAATAACTGGGGCGGAAAACTTTTACAGCTAAAAAAGGACTATAACGGCTAAGTTTGCGGATGGGATTTATAAGCCGTATAAGTCCAAACATATTACAAATATAAAGGGGTAAAACAATGTCAAATGATAAAAAAGAAAAATTACAAAATAAAGAGCCAAAACTTCAAAATCATACTGAAGTAGTAACAGATGATGTATTAAAAATAAAGTACAACGATGAAGTTATAGAAGTAAAAAATAAGAAGGCTTAAAAATGAGTGATAAAATACAAAAAAATTATTATGCTATTATTCCTGCGGATATCCGCTATGATAAAAGATTAAAACCTTTAGCAAGATTATTATATGTAGAAATAACAGCTTTATGTAATGAGAAAGGATACTGCTGGGCTTCTAATAGTTATTTTGCTGAGCTTTATGAAGTATCAGATATTACAATATCAAGATATATTTCAGAGTTAAAAGAGTATGGATATATAAAATGTGTATATGATAAAACTCAAGAAAATATAGATAAAAGAAAAATATATATAATACCGTCTTATCAAAACAATCAAGACGGTATTAACAGAAATGATAATACGGTATTAACAAAAATGTTAAGACCGTCTTATCAAAACGGTCAAGACGGTCTTAACAGAAATGATAAGCATAATAATACAGATAATAATACAGATAATAATACAGATAATAATACAGTGAGTGTGTGTGAGACGCACGCACACGAAAACAAAAACGAAGTAGATATACTGCTCAATAGCACTGAATTTCAAAGCTTTGAAGATTTTGAAAAAGTATATATCTTCTGGTTTACTAAACTCACTGGGAAACCTATCACTTTGCTTAATCAAACAGTCTCGGCACGAGGGGAAAACTTTGAAAAATTGGATTGGCTTAAAAAAAATTTTGAAGCTCGGAGGGTTCATGCTGGAATAGCTATATTTGAAACCCTTGAATATATAGCTCAAGATAAAACTTGTATAGACAATTATCTCTTTAGAGCTTCAAGTTATCTTGATGGAATTATTTCAAGGCTTGTAGATGCTAAATTAGCAGAAAGCGATCCAGTTTCAAATGAGGGTAAAGGGAAATATAGAAATCCAAGTTTTGATTATTTTAAGTATTAACATTTTTTAGGGGTAGAAAATGGGAAAAAATGGAATACCAGAACAACAAAAGTTTAATTATGGCAAACATAGAGAAAAGTATCAAAAAGAGATTTTTCAACTCATAGAAGATATAAAAAATATTCCAAATGACAAAAAGCCTGAAAACATTAATAATTATTTTGTGATTAAATTATATACGCTTTTAAAAAACTTTGGAATATATAAAGATTATGATATTTATAATACTATTGAATATTTCAAAAAAGAAGAAGCTATATTTTATCAAAAGTTAGAAGAATATTTGAGTGATATTAATAACAAAAGAAAAATATATAAATCTCTTTTTGTCATAAAAAATCAAATATTAAACATAAGAGATTTTTCAAGTAATGGATTTTATCAGGACTTTTTAGATGATTTGAAATCTGAAATGGGGTTAATGATTAAAACAAAATATAACAACTTTATTGAACCAAGCATTTACAGCTGTTCTGAAGATTTTTCAAGTATTGATTATAAACACTTTGATATGAAGTATGAAGATAATCAAGCTATAAACAAAAAGGTTTTAGCAGAATATAAGCAGCTTGTTATGGAGGCTGTTAATGGTTAGACAAACTTCTATAGACTGCTATAACAATTTAATTAAAGGCAAAAAAGAAAATACACAATTCAAAAAAATATTTAATTGTGTATCTGAACTTAAAGAAGCAACTAGAGGTGAGATAGCAGATAGGCTGAAAATGGAAAAAAGCACAGTATCAGCAAGAGTTAATAAAATGCTTCAGCTTGGTATTTTACAAGAGGTAGGCAAAAGAAAAGATAAAGTAAGCGGTATTAAAAATTATGTAGTTAGTGTTAATAAAGATGGTCAAGGAAGATTATTTTAATTATGACAACTTTAAGATATGAAAATGAATTTAACAAATATCTAAAATCAGGAAACTCAGATTATGCTAATGATATAGCTAATAAAATAAATTTAGATATTCAGAGTATAGATGATGATGTGGTTATACATCTTTCAAGTGAATATTATTTGTATTATATAAAAAAAGATAGATTAATAAAATCTTGTAAAGTTTACAGATTATGTGGAAACCCTATTTATGACTATGACATATTAAAAGAGAATGCTATCTATTTATGTTTGATAGATATTTATTATGAAATACAAGGGGTAGTATTCTAAAGCAAGAAATAATAAAAATATTTTATGGAGTTTAATGAATGCGTAATTTTATAAAAGAATATAATCAATGCTTTAATACAGAATGTAAAACTATATCTGGTATTTTATCAGATGTTTTTAATATGGGTATGACTTATGGACTTTTAAAAGCTGAAGAAGAAAGAGAAAGTGAGTCTACTTTTGATGGTGCTATTTGTTATTTGACAGATGAAAAATATCAAAGTCCAAGCATACCAACTCGTAAAAGACAACCCCATAGTAAAGAATGGTTTAGTAAAAGCCATAAAGAAGCAAATAGATATTGGAATGGTATTTTCAATTTTAAAGAACCTGAGCAATATGATTTATTTTAGGAGTGAAAAATTAGAAGAGCAGAAAATTGTAAAGAATATGACGGCTTCAAATGTGTATTTCACATTATTAGTATACATTTAATAAACAGCGTAAGGGGGGTGTGAACGGACATAGTTATTTTTTTATTTTGCCTCTTTGCTTGAGTGTGAAAAGTAAAGGGGGGAATGTGTCGGATAATCTTGTATAGGCAGGCGGTCTTGTCTTGAGCCTGCCTTACATAAAAACTTGATGTTTATAAAAATAAAGGGGTAAAAAATGGGAACAAGAGAAAAAATAGATAGAAAAAAAAGATTAAAAGAAATGTTAGGGTTTACAGATGAGGGCATGACTATATTTAATGATGCCTTGCATGAAGTAGCTACAAAAGAGAAGAAGAAAAAACAATTAAAAAAAGGTATTACTTATAAAGACTACAGCATGCGTATAGATGTATTGCTTAAAGAGAAATGTAAAAAAGAATTGTATAAGATGCTGCCTTATAATGAGTTGTTTTTTGAAGTTTACACAAGGTGTAATCAAATTACAGTCATAGAGTTTCAAATGAGAGATAAAAGCATGTTTATTAAGAAAAATGGAGAACTTAAAAGTGCTTATAATAATTCTCCTTTTGTAATTACAACAAAAGCTAAAGAAGTTATGTTTGATATTTTTCAAGACTTCAGAGAAGAAATATTAAGTCTGTTCTCTATGAGAATAGAAAAGGAGTACTAAAACATCATCTTTTGATGTATCAGTTTTTGGAGGAGTATAAGAAATGTGGATAAATATATTAAATATAGGTGATTTTGATATACAAGATGATAGATTATATCTATATAGCGGAGACAAATTCTCTCTTGCAAGTATAGAAATAAACCAAATAAAATCTATTGAAATGATTTTCAATTTGAGGCAAGTAGCTGTAAGTACTCAAGCGGGCGTATTATATCTTTATACAGATAATAAATTGGGTAAAAGAATAATAAAAGAAGTAAAAAAATATAAGGAGTGCTGAAAATGAAAATCAATAAATTAAAAGAAATATTATACAAACATTCTTCTGATTTAATTATTAAAGCACAGATTGATAATGAAGTGATATACAAGTTGGAATACAGTAAAATGATAGGAGGGGCTGGGCTTCAAATTATGGGAAATGATTACCCTTATGAGTGTAAACCTATAACAGTAAATGAATTATTAAACAACTTAAAAGAAGTTAGAGCTGGTAATAATATAATTTTATTTGAAGATGTTACAGATTGGTATGATGAAGATGTAACCTATGAAGATTATGATATAGAAGAAGTCGTACAGAAAGATGATAGTTTGATTTTAATAGGTGCTTATATAGGCACAAAAATATATTAAAGGAGCTTAAAATGAACTTATTACAAGACTATAGAAACATAGTAGATAAAATAAAAGAGCATATTAAAACAGAATTAGAAAAAAGATATGAAGATATAAGTTTTAATAATGATTTTTTATTGAACTTTAATATAAAAAATTATGTATTTGTTTTATTTTTAAGAGATGGATTTATCTCTATAGGTTATGAACATAAATTCTTTGAAACTTATGATAATAAAAAAGTAGAAACCTTTGATGAATTATTTAAGTATATAGATGATGTAATCAGTGAGGAGGCTTAAATAATGAAAATTATTATTGTTATAAGCATAGTTTCTTTCATTTTCTTTTTATTCTTTATAATTTTATGGGCTTGTATTAAATACTCTTATAGAAAAGAGATAGAAGATATTTTTGAATGGTTTGAAACTTTAGATTTTACATCTAAAAATGTAAATAATTTCTTTTTAACAATGAAATTATATAAAAAGATATTAAAAGAATATAATATAAATAGACCTACGAAAGTAGGTAAAAACATATTAAACAGTTTATATAAGTTATACTATTTATTAAAATCTTATGAAAAATCTAAACAGTTTATAAAAGATAATGATTTAATAAAGGCAACCGATTTTCAAAATGTAATAGATAATTGTATTAGTGAAACTATAGAAGTAATAGAAATGGATATATCTATAATCAAAAATAAATATTTAATACAAATAACAAATATGATTAAAAACTTTTATAAATAATAAAAGGTTGAAAAATGAAATTAGAAGACTTAAGAAATGAACTTGAAAACAAAATAAAAGATTTAATATTAAAAGTATTAAAAGACTTTAATATGTCTAATTATAAAATAGATATTTATATATATTCTGATGAATGTGAAATAATAATTAGAGAAGGTAAAAGATATATAGCTTGTATAAAATATATTGAAAATAATTCTCCTTCTTTAGATATATATATTTATAAAGATGTAAATGATTATATATTTAATGATATAGTAAATATCGGAAGCTTTAACGGAATACAAAAAGATTTTTATAGTGTTGAGTGGTTTATACAAAGATTAGATTGTGAACCTATAAAAATAATAAAAGAACTTTATTTTTATAGAAAACAGATAGAAACAGAATTAAAAAATATATTAGAGTAAGGAGCTTAAACCATGAGAAAACTAAAAATATATTTAAGCGGTGCTATTACTGGAAGAGAGAATTATAAAGAAGAGTTTGAGTATGCCAAAATAAGAATTAAAGACTTTGAAGCGAAAAACAATAAAAAAACTGATAAAGAGAAAATTAAATTAGATGTTATAGTGCCTTGTCATTATGACTATTTGAATAAAACAGGCAAATGGGAAGATTATCTAAAGAATGATATAAAAATGCTTGTAGATTGTGATTGTTTAATAGATATAGAAAATGGAAGTGAAAACAGCAAAGGGGCTATGCTTGAAAAAATGATTTGTATATCTTTAGGAATACCTGTTGTTTCTTTAAGCTCATTTTTAAAGGGTTATCCTATTTATAGATATACTACAACAAGATTTGATATTAGATAAAGGAGTAAATATGGCATCAGTAGATTTTGATAGTTTGCTTAAAAATATAGAAATAGAATATAGAGACCCTCAGCCTCTAAAAGAAAGCGATGTTCAAGCTTTAGTATTCAAATATCTTGAAAATAGAGATTTAGATAGTCATCCTTCACTAAGCGGAATTAAAGCTAAAAGTTGGGGACAAATAAGGTTTATAAAAAGTCAAGGCATAAGGAAAGGGCATCCAGATTTAATGATAGAAGAGACAGCAGGGAAATATCAAATACTTTATTTGGAGCTTAAAAAAGTTGGAGGTAAATTAAGCGATGACCAAAAAGAGTGGTTAAAAAGACATATAGCTAAAGGACATGCTTGTAGTGTTTCTTATGGATATTATGATGCTATATATAAAATAGAAAAATATTTACAGGGTGAGCCTGTAATATGGGAGGAATAATGAGAATAAAAGGTAAAAGAAACGCATTAGCTAAAATGTTATTAAAATATAGAATAGACAATGATTTGAAATGTGAAGATATGGCAAAAATGCTTGGTATGACAAAACAACAGTATAATCGCTATGAACATTCAAACGCATTGCCGCTTTTATATAATATTAAAAAGTTAGCAAATGTAATAAAAGTAGAAGAAAAAGAGTTGTATAAAATCTTGATGAAAACAGATAAAAAGGCTATTCAAACAAGATGTATGAGTGTATTAGGTAATAGAAATATTAATGATGATGATTTACTTACAATAGTTATGATATTACAAAAATATTATAAACCTAAAGCAAGAAAAATAATTAAGGAGTAAATAAAAATGCCTAAATCAATATTAGTTATATTTTGTTTTGTTTGTCTATGGTGTTTCTTTTGGATAGCTGTTTATTATCAAGATATAAAGAATATCTATAAAGCACAGCAGGAATATGAAAGAGATATAAGAGAATTAGAATATAAAAACAATGAACTTAAAAAACAAATAGAGTATTTAAAAAATCCTTATATTGGGTTTGGAGCTTTACAATGAATAATAATAATCAAAGTAAAGTAGTAAAAGATACGGATAATATGCTTGAAGTTTTGACATTTTTTAATGATACAATAGAAACTGCTGAAGAACATTTTGTTATTTATAGAAGCAATATAGAAATTGGAGGAAATGATGAATAAAAAAGAGCAAATAAAAGAATGGTTTGAGAAAAACTTCGAGTATAATATAAAAAATATAAATCTTACAAAAGAAATGTATATTTTTGAAGATGATAATGTATATTTTTGAAGATGATAATGATAAAAAAAATAGATTATGTGTAGATTATTTCTGTTTATTAAAAATAATAAATAAAATACAAAATAATCAGAAATTTGATGTTTTTATTCATAATTTAATAAATCGTATAGGCTGTAATTTGCAAGTATATTTTAGAGAGGGAAATTTCTTTTATATTTTAGAAAATACATTGATAAAAAAGAATAGTGATTACGGCAGTAGTTTTGATAAAAGCGTAAATAAGTTCGGTTGGGTATATGTAGCCATAGAATTAGACAAAAAGAAAAATAGACTGCATAGTTTATTAAAGAATAAAGAAAAGCCTAACTATGAGAGCATAGCAGACACATTGTTAGACATCGCAGGCTACTCGGTTTTAAGTTTAATATATTTAGAGAATAAGGAGCTAAACAATGATATTAATAAAAACTAAAGATGATTTATATAATTTTAATAACTTGATAGATATTTGTATTATCGATAATCAAATAAATATAATAAATATGGCAAGTAAAATTGATATATTATATGAGAATGAAAATAAAGAAGTAGTACAAAGAGTTTATAACATCATACAAAAACAAATAATAGACTTAAATACTAAAGAAGTAGGTGATTATATAGATGTAGATGCTATAGTAAAAGAAATAGAGGAGAATTATATAAGTATAGACAGAATATTTTATAATTAAAGGCGGAGTATGTATAATATAGATGATATAAAGAACACTGTAATACACGGCGACAGCGAGGCGGAGCTAAAAAAGATACCTGATGAAAGTATAGACTGCGTGATAATAGACCCTCCTTATAATTTGCTTAAGCATAAATTAGACAGGGCTTTTAACAGAGAATTGATATATAAAGAGCTTTACAGAGTGCTGAAGAATAATAGCTTTTTAGTGGTATTCGGAAGCGGTTTACAATTATGTAAAGATATAGTAATGCTTAATAAAATAGGTTTTAATGTAAAAGAAGAGTGTATTTGGGCGAAAAATAGTACAACTAATTTTATGTCTAATTTGCCGAGAAGACACGAAAGTTTTTATATATTATCAAAAGGAAATAAACCTATAAATAAATGCTATATTGATTATTTTGAGAATTGTGTAAACGAGAAAAAAATAGAAAAATTATTTAATACTTATAAAAGAATACAATCAGGTTTAAAAAATAAAGAGGAGCTTGAAGCTATAAAAAAATATATAGAAGATGGAATTATTGAATATAATGGCAGTGCTCGTAAAAACGGTATTATTGCAAACAGTTCTGTAAAACATACTTATAGAAGTGTAGATTGTATAAGACTGTTGATAAGAGGATTTGTAGAAAATACTTGTATGTTTATTAACAAAAACTCAATAGATAAAGAACACGAAACACAGAAACCTATTGAATTAATGAGCAGGATAATAAAATTAGTTAGCAATGAAGATGATATAATACTTGACTGTTTCGCAGGCTCTGGCAGTACGCTTTTAGGAGCTATTAAAAACAATAGAAATTATATAGGCATTGAAATAGACAAAGAGTATTACGATATATGCTGTGATAGGATAAAAGAAAAGCAAGGGTTATTCGCAGGAGTTTAAATAATGAAGTGCCAGCCTCATGGTTTTACTTTAGAAAATAGCTGTAGTAAGTTCGGTTATGCTTTTTATGTAAAAGGAAAAAAGAACTTTAATATTTTTCTTACAGAATATAAAGACCATATAGAATATGAAAAAAATCTTAATAGATATATTCAGTATAAAGATAACTATGTAATTTATAATAATGATATAGTTATTAATCATGGTTTAGGAATTATATATAAAATGATACCTTATTTTAAAAAAGGTAAAAAAACTCATAAAGACAATAAATATTATTATATATATTTTTATAATACTCTTTTAGTAAAATTAGAATGGGAAAAACTGCAGGATATTTGGAATAAAAGAATAGAAAACGGGAAAGAAAAAAGTTTTGGATATTTAAGATTTGCTTTAGGAGGATTTGGTAAATATATAGACTATGCTTTAGAAAACTATTGTTATTTTGTATTAGGGATAACACCGAAGGAGCTTAAAAATGACTGATAAACAGAAACCGCAATATTACTGCTTTGAATGTAAATTTGCTAAATCGGCATATGGTGCTTTGATTTGTAAGGTATACAGAGGAGCAACTAAAACAACGCATAAGGCTTGCGTAGATTTTGAACTGAAAAAAGATTTTATTAGAAGAAAAAAAACAAAAAACGGCGAAACTGAAAAGGTTAAATAATTAGAGTTTATACAATGAATAAAGTATTTGAATTAAACAAAGAAAGCTTAAAAGAACTGTCATCTTTTATTCAATCTTTAGAAAATAAAGAGAAATATATTATTGAAGTGCATAGAAAGCATAGAAGCTACGAGCAGTTAAAATATTACTTCGGAGCTATACTTCCTGCTATTCTTTATTTTATAAGAGATGAGATAAAAATTAATTCTACAGATGATTTACATATATATCTTAAAGAGTTTTACGCTTTTGAAACGAAGCAGGAATATTTTAAGAAAACTGTAATCAACGGAAAAACAAGATATATAAATACATTCAGCATAGATTTTGAAAAATGCTCTCAAAATGATATTAATCTTTATTTATCTTTTATAGAAAACAATTTGAATAAGCTCATAACTATTGACTGCGGTAATTTTGAAGATTTAATTAATGAGTTTAGTAATTATTCTTCAGTAAATACTATTAATATAATAAGATAATAAGGCAGTAAATAAGGAGTGAATAATGAATATAAAATTAATTGAAGATAGTATAATAAAATTAGATAATTTACAACACACATATAAAGAGATTATTTTAGCTATAAAAAATAAAGATAAAATAAAAGATATAGAAAATAAAATTAATAATGGTATTAATTCTTATAAAGAATTGAGGGCTGAGTGTAAAGTTATTAGATGTTATGGTTTAAAACAAATAAAAAGTCATATTAATGCTATAGATAAGTTAACGCTCGGTTGTAGAGAAAACACAGTTATGTTTATTAACAAAAACTCAATAGATAAAGAACACGGCACACAAAAACCGCTTGAATTAATGAGTAGAATAGTAAAATTAGTTAGTAATGAAAATGATATAATACTTGATTGTTTCGCAGGCTCTGGCAGTACACTTTTAGGAGCTATTAAAAACAATAGAAATTATATAGGTATTGAAATAGACAGAGAGTATTACAATATATGTTGTAATAGGATAAAAGAAAAGCAAGGTTTATTTGCAGGAGTTTAAAAATTATGGAAGATAAATTAAAGCAAGCAATAAAAGCATTAGATACTAATAATTTAATCACATCTATATCAATAAAAGATGTAGGAAGATATATTGATATAAAAACTAATTTATTTGAATGTTATGCTACTTATGATGATATAGTATATTTCCCTGCTGAGTTTAGGTTACATTCTGAGAAAGATATAGAAAGGAATAATATAAAAAGAATGAGAGATACACTTGACTTTATAGAAAATAATTCTGACAAAATAAATGAAATACTAAGGGTAACTTTACTACATAGGGAAATTAATATAAGGAGTGAAAATGATTTGGTATGAGAAACTTAAAACTTTTGATTTTAATCATGTAAAAAATATAGCTAAAAAATATGGTAAAAATAAAATAATAGCAGAAAAATTAGGGCTAACTAATAGACAGTTTAGATTATTGAAATATGAAAATAAAACCATAATTCATAAAGAGTATAGAGAATTAGCAGTAAAGTTTGCTATAGCTATAGAAGAAGGCATATTAGAATATAAAAAAAATAACCTAAAAAAGAATTTAATACAACCTTATTAATTATTATTAGGATTGTTTAGGGTATTGTTCTTTTATATTTGCTCTTGTTGTTTGTATGCTTTTAAGTGCTCCAATTTGAGTTTCATTCAATAACCCTTGAGAAGCTAAACTATTAAGCACATCATCTAAAAGCTCGGCTCTCGCTCCGTCAAGGTTTTGACTATATTGACTTTGTCTTTGCTGTATTATATATTCGTTGTACTCTTCTGCTGTAATTAAGCCTTCACTATATTTCTCTTCAATACTCTTTTCTGTAATATATTTTTTGCCGTTATATTCTATTATCTTTTTATTATCATCAAGATTTTCTAAACCTCTTTCAATTAAAACTATATAATCAGCTTCATCATTTTTATTAAGCTCTCTAATTATACCATTGTCTATTATTTCATTATCTTTAAGCACAATTATTTTTTCTTTTACTTGCTCTTCTAAACTCCTTACAGAACCATCTTCATTATAAGCTCTTATATCAGTCTGACTTAAATCATTACTATTATGCTCCTTTATAACTTCATTATCTTTTAACTTAAAATCATTAATATTCTGACCTTCAACAAAATAACATTTATAAGTATTTTTATCATATACAGCAAATATCATCTTTAAACTCCTATTACATCACTTACTTTTTTACCATTAATTGTAAGTAGTTTGTATATTCTTATTAATCTATTTTTCGTTCTAATTTCTTGTGAAGTTGGCATTACTCTGCTAATATCATATCCTAAACTTGGAGCTGGCGGCGGATTTCTAATCTCAAAAATACCGTTATAATTGCTATTTTGATTTATCAACGCTCTATATAAAAAACTACCGCTATTTATCATATAATCAGCAACTACATTATTTATAGCATTTGTTACTACATTAATAACACCTTTTAATGGTCTAATAGAATCCTCTTGAATACCATTAACCCTATCTGCATTAGCTAAATTACCCTCTGTTCTAAAATATACACTTTCTGTATTAAACATTATCTGCCAAGTTGTAGTAACATTATACATCTTTTTAAACCAAACAGACGGCTCTTCATTAGGATTAAAATTACCTTCAGCATCTGGATATTGTATATAATATGGAGATAGCATATACCTTAAAGCTAAACTTTCCCCAAGTTCTTGAACATTAGTTACATTTTTATAAATAGGATCAAGTGAATAGTTTTTATCTGGTGTAAGATTTAAAGTAAATACATCATCATAATTTATTTGGCTTCCATCTTGATATGCTATAACCAGACTATATATATTATTTTCTATTAATTTAATTAAGAACTTCACTGCTTTATCATTGCTTGAAGTTATACCTGTTGTATTTGTGAAAGTTTCATCATCTGGAGATAAATTAAAATAATTACTCATATCTAAATCAGAATAGAAATTTAAAACATTTGTAGTATTAGTATATCCATTGTAAGTACCTTGATATGCTACAGAAGAGTTTATCTGATTTAATTGTATCTGACCTATAGTCAAGTCATTATTTATATAAAATATATTAACATCTGTATTTCTTAATACTCTATTTTTTATATTTAATGTAATAGTAGAAGAAGTAGTTTCTAATGTTTCAGAACTTTTAATTTTTAAATAAAAATTTGAATTATCTATAGAATCAGTATAAAAACCAAACTCAAAATTATTGTTTTTATTTTGTATATTTATTTCATTTTCTAAAGCTTCAAATAAACTTAGAGATTCTGAAGATATATTTTCAATGTTAAAAAATTGAGATAATATAGAACTCAAAGCATAAATATAATAACTATCTGTTATATTATTAATACTTTTTATTTGAATATTTATTTCATTAGCATTTGTAATATTAAAGTTTTCTAATATCCCATTTAACAAATAACTTCCATCTTCCTGTTTCAAAATACTAGCATTAAAATCTGTTGTTCCATCTGTAAGAACTAAATTATAAGTTGGTATTTCTACATTAAACTTAGGGAAACTATAACCTGATATATATTCTAAATTAGTATTTGAATTATCATAAGAAACAGATTTAGCATCTGTAGCTACATCTCCTTGTACATTAATAACATTGTCCTCAGTTATCTCTACATTAGTTCCTGCTATGAGTTTATCTTGTTTTGTAGAAAGTCTTGATTGTAATTGCTCTTCTAAATATTCATTATTTACTGCTGTAGTGTTTTTTATATTAGAAGGCATATTTATCTTACTTGCCCCTTCTTCATCTCTAATCATAACTGTATTAGGAGTTGCTTCTACATCATAATTTTGTGTAAGTTTATCCCAATCTGTATTTAATGTCCCTCCTTCATAAATATCTATTCCATTTACTGTAGTTATACTTGCTCCAGTTATTGGAGGATTATTATTTAATACTTGAGGATTATTTGAATTTCTTCTAAACTGCCAAATACTATAATTTTCACTATCTTTTATAACAAGTGAAGCAATATTTCCTTCATTATAATCAGCTTCTTTGTTATATAATCCTACTGTAAACTGCAAATACTGAATAGCTTCAGATAATATATTATAAAATCCATTTAAAACATTACTATTTATATTAGATTTAAAAGCTATACCATTGTTTATTGCTGAACTATCAGGGATTAATATATTACTTGTATCTCCTGCTATATTGTTATTTAAAATATTGTTTTTCAATTTTGCCATATTTACACCTCATCAATTAAATTAAGTTCCATATTAAAGCCTATAGGCATATTCAAAATATTTCTGTAAGTGTTATAAATTATTCTAAAATCCTGTGAGTTTTTATTTATAGGTAAATAAACCTTGAAATATTTTAATCTAGTTGTATCTATTTCAATTCTTACTTCTGTAATATTAATTTCACAAAAATTAGCAAGCATAGCAGCTAAATTAGGTATGGACCAATGTGTATATTTTAAGTTGTATACAAAAGTAAATATTTTTTTTAATAAAGAAACAGGGACTAATTCAGCAGTGCCTTCTTTATCATATTCATATAAGCTGTCATATTTAAGTCCGCTGTCATAAAAAGTTCTATCTACTAAATAATGCGGACGAAGCATATTATAAATACTTCTTAAATAGTATTCTAAATAATCTGTCTGTGCTTGATTTATAGAAAACTCTTTAGCATATTCTCCTAGTTCTATTTGTTTTGTTTCTTTATTATACTTAAAAAATAAATCATTATAATTTTCTTGAATATAATCTCTAAAAAAAGCAAAATAATTAACTATAGCATCAGAGCGTTTATATTGCTGCCAAACATGTATATCACTTAATTTTTCAATCATACACTCGCTCCTGTTAGAGTACATTCCAAATCTAATAATGTATAAGCGGTGTCAAATGCCGTTTCTAATTGCCTTTCTCCATTTAATGATGCAGGTGCTCTATTTATATTAAGTGTATAATTTATTCCTGTTATAATATCTCTTGAATATGAATTATCTTTAAAACATTGATAAATTAAATCATCAAAACTATATCCTGTGGGACTATATCCAATTTTTAAATTATTAATATAATTCTCATAATAAGGACGAAGAAGTAAAGTAAATGCCTCACTTGGAATATTAATAAATCCGCTTTGAACTGTAAGCGAAATACTAATACTTAATTGATTAATTTTAGGTCTTGTATAAGTAATTAGAAAATCAACACTATTAAAAGTAACATTTATATTAACTGTTCTATTTGTTTCATCACCTGAAGGATTAGAAACAAAAATATTAGGATAAAGTACATTAAAAATAGCTAATGCTACACTGTAATCATCGCCTCCGCCTACTACAACCTCAATAACTGCTTTTTTTACTCCATCTTCTAATATTTGTGATTCTTTATAAGTACAAAGTCTGTCAACTGTTCCTTCTACTTCTTTCAAAGCATTATCTAAAGTTGCTACAGTTCCGCTTCTATTTGCCTGTGCTCTAGTTTGAAAACGTGCTCTAAACTCTGAAATAGTTTCGGCTGGTGTACTTTCAACAGCATCATTAAGATTAGTACAGCTAGTAACATTCAATACTTGATTAAACAAAACAGTTAAAGTATTAGCAGGGGTTGGAGTGTCATAATAATCAGCTCCTTCGCAGTAAATACTCACTTGACCGATCGCATTTATTATATCGCTTTTAGTTGTAACGAACTTCTTTGAACCGTCCGCATTTCCTATTTCAAGTCCTTCAGGAATAACTACTCCAGCAAGTCCATAGAAAGTTATAGTGGTATTTGGAAGAGCTTTATCTTTCATTTTAAGACCAAAAGCCTCTCCAAGCTCTTTAACTATAAAATCATTAGCATAGCTAGGAGATATACTATTCATAACATTTGAAAGCATATCTTGTATTTCATTTTCAATAATAACACTTTCATCTATTAAATTATTTTGTATACCACTAGGTAAATTAGTAAAGCCTTCTGCTTCTTCTATAGCTTTATTTAAAAGCCTTTCACGTATGACAGTAGGACTATCTTTAATTACTCCTGTATTGCCAATTTGCATGCTAACTATGCTCCTATTAAAGCAGTATAATTAAGTGTTTCATTATTACTGCTATTTTTTAATTTCATGTTTATATCTATTTTCATTACTTTTGCTTTTCTATCTTCTTCTGCGTTTCCTATATTTATATCAAAATAATTATTAAAATCTCTTGCTATATTTTCAACTTCTACTTCAAGTAAAGAAGAACCGTTTATAATATTCAAAAAATCAAGCCCATTATTAGCATTAAAAGACTGTTCTCCTTTTATAGTTTGAAGTCTAGTAATAAAATCAATAGTTCTAGTTTCAATATCTCCATTTGCCTCATGCCAATTACCATCTATGTCTAAAAGCCAAGCACTCATATTCAAGCTCCTTTTACTTTAGTTTGTCCTGCTGCTTGAATTGTAACAGTTACAGGTATTGTAGTAGTTGCTCCAGTGTTTGGGTCTGTAACAGTGCATTGAACAGGAGTATTTGTTTTATCGCCTTCCAAAATTACTAAAATATTATCTGCTTTTACCTTTTTTGCTGTGCTTATAATTGTGCCTGTGCTTGGTGCTGTTTGTGTAAAACTTCCTTGAGTAGCTCCTTCAACCTGAACTTTAAGCGGTGTTTTGTATACTCCTTTTCCTTCTGCTTTTACTTTTGTAGATGGAGCATCTATTATAGTTGCTTTAGCTGTAGCATTATCTGTTGTTAATGTACAATCTTCAACTGTCATATATTTCACTGAAGCACCTCAAAATTATTATTTATCTTTACACTTGAACTGCCCATTTCAAATACATTTCCATTTTTATCTTCTATCTTTGTGCCATTGCTTGAAAATGTTATATTGTTTTCATTTTTATCTGTAATACTTATTCCATCAGCATTAAGAAGAATATTATTTTTATTTATGTCTGTAATGTTTATGCCGTTTTCATCTATTAAAATATTATTGCCTTCATCATCACTTGAGGCATTATTTTTTATTTCTATTTTGTCATCATTTATAGTTATTGAAGTTTTTCCATCTAGTGAATATATTTCAAATGATTTTCCCTCTTTATCTTGAATAAAATCAATATTATCTGGGGCAAGAGGCAAAAACAAATAACCTTGACCGTTTGAGTTTTCAGGCATATTTTTTGGAGGTGTATTATAATCTTTTATATAGCTTTTTACTGGATAATTTGAAGTTATTAAAAGACCTAAATCGCCTTGCTTAATAGGATAACTAAAATAAATAGGGCGTATAATAGGTACATTATCTATATATCCTATTGTGTTGTTATTTTCAAGCATTCTTGAAACTTTTACTTTATTTCCTTTCACTTCCTCTACTTTACAAACCTGCGATTTTGGAAGTCTTTTTAATGCGTTGTTTATTTGTTTAGCAATATTATTATTTATACTTTGATATGTGTCTATTTTATTAAACATATTTTATTTCCTTATTTTTTTAGGGGCTGTCCTAGATAACTGAAATTTGTTAAAATTTAAGTATGAAACGCAGTAAATTAAGTAAAGATAAACA
>NZ_CAKVGN010000054.1 GCF_934747485.1 uncultured Brachyspira sp.
TTAAATTATGATACACCTATGCTATACTTTAAGAAATTAAGGAATTCCTAACTGCAATATGTCTGGCTCCTGTGCACAAATTTAAAAAAATCTTGGGTGGGTGCTAATAAATTCTAATTAAAACAAAAAATATAAAACAATTTTTAATGCCAAATAAAATTATAAAACCTTGAGGGTGGGGAGAGAGAATAAAATTTTTTTACTTTATCTACGTTCGCCCGCCCTTTATGCTTTCTTGTTTAAATAGTTAATTTTATTTTTTAGTTCTTTAAGAGTCGAAACTGTTAATATAGTGCCCGCCCAAGCTTTATTTAAGTTTAGAATTATAATACCGCACGGTGAGTAAAATTATAAAAATAGATGAATCAATAATTATAACTTTTATTATAAATAAGTGTATGTTTAGCGTGCGTTAAAAAAATTACCCAAGCATTAATAAATAATACTTGGGTGAAATTTTATTTTTTAAATAATATTGAAAATTATTTTAAATTGTCTTTGAAGAATTGTGATAATTTTTCAAAAGGAATTTTCTCCATATTGTCATATAAATCAACATGGTCAGCATCTTCTATTATTAAAAGTTCTTTTGGCTCTAACGCTTCTTTATAAACATCTTCAGAGTAGTATCTTGAATGAGCTTTATCACCTGCTACCAAAAGTATAGGAGTAGGTGAAACATCTTTAATATTAGCCATCAAAGTGAAATTCCAAAATGATATAGGCATTGTTGCAGTCCAAGATGTAACAAAATTTATAGCACGAGGATGATAAGCTCTTTTAGCATAATAATTATAGAATGCAGCAAATACAGGGTCAGCATTTTCTGGAAGCTCCTCTGGCACAACCATTGCAGAAGCTTGTATATTATTATTTGTATCAAAAGTAGGTTCATGATTTCCTAAAGCATAAGTTTTGCTTTCAGCATCTTTCCAACGCTGTTCGCTTAGATACTCCCTTATTTTTCTTCTTTGCTCAGGTGTATAATAATCTTGATGACCTCTGCTCATATCTCTTGACATATCGTACATTGAAAGAGTTGCAACAGCTTTTATTCTGGTATCAGTTCCTGCAGCAGTAATAGCCATACCAGAAAGTCCACAAATACCTATAGCACCAATGCGGTTTCTGTCTACATAATCAAGTAAGCCTAAATAATCTACAGCAGCACTATAATCTTCAGTGAATATATCAGGTGAAGAAGTATTTCTTACATCGCCTCCGCTCTCACCTGTAAAAGATGGGTCAAATGCTAAAGCAACAAAGCCATAAGTAGCCATCTCTTGTGCATATAATCCTGAAGCCTGTTCTTTAACTGCCCCAAATGGTCCAGATACAACTATAGCAGGATTTTTTTGATTAGTATAATTTTCTGGTAAATATAAATCCCCTGCTATCTCTATTCCATAACGATTTTTAAATCTTACTTTTTTCATTTCTATGTTTGTGTAAATTTTAAAAACTCTTGTATCCATTTCATCTCCTCCTTTAGATTGATTATTTTGATTGTTTTGTGATTGATTACAAGACACTAAAAAAATTAGAAGTAAAGATATTGATAATATTATTTTTTTCATTATAAATTTCCTTATATTGAGTATTTAATATATTTCTAAACTCTAATGTATTTCTAATGTTTTTATAACTTTAGCAGGCACTCCGACAACTATCACATTAGAAGGCACATCTTTATTGACTAAAGCACCAGCAGCTATTATTGAGTTATCACCTATAGTTACACCTCCAAGTATATTAGCTCCAGAGCCTATCCAAACATTATTTCCTATCACCACTTTTGATGGATATGTTGTGCTTCTATGCTCTAAATCAAAACCATGATTTAAGGTTGATATAGTAACATTCATTCCAAGAAACATATTGTCTCCTATAATTATTCCGCCTCTGTCTTGAAATGAGCAGCCGCAGTTAAAAAATACATTCTTTCCAATTTTAATGTTTCTTCCAAAGTCGCTGTAAAATGGCGGGAAACATGTAAAGCTTTCATCTATATTTTCGCCTGTTAGCTTTTCAAATAGTTTTCTTACTTCTTCTGGAGTGTGATAGCCATTATTAATTTCCATACATATTTTTATTGCATTTTGTGCACATTCATGCAAAAATGGTGAAAGCTCTTTATCAATGCTTGATACAGGGTTTCCGTCTTTGCAGTATTTTATAAACTCTTCGATATTCATTTATTATTCCTTATTTTTATTAACTATTTGTATTTTACAAAGAAAATGCATTATATCAAATATTTATGTGTTATATCTTTATATGCCTAAAAGGTATAGTATTTATATTAAACTTTAATATTCATTTACTATAATGAATTTGATTTTTTATCTCTTTTGTATAATACTTATTATATAGCGTTTATTATATTCAATTATAATAAATTATCTTAAAAATAAGGATTTGCGATGATAGAAAATTTTATACCTAATAAAAAAGTATTCGTTTTTGATACAAATGTTATACTGCATGATTTTAAATCAATATTCTCTTTTGAAGAAACTAATATTGTTATACCTATTACGGTTTTGGAAGAGGTTGATAAGTTTAAAAAAGGAAGCGATACAATTAATTTTAATGCGAGAGAGTTTATAAGGGAGCTCGATGCTATAGTTGAAAAAAATGAAAAAACTGAAGGGGTGAAAGACATATTCAAAAAGGGTGCTTTGCTTGATAATAAAAGTAAGGTGTTTGTTGATGTTAATAATGAAGAGAAAGAATATTTTAAAAAGATATTTGCAGGAAACATACCAGACCATAAGATACTATCTTGTGCTTATAATTTGAAGTCTGAAAATTATAGGGTAGTTCTCATTACAAAAGATATTAATATGAGAATGAAGGCAAGAAGCTTAGGTATAGATACTCAGGATTATAATACTGATAAAATAGATAAATTATCTTCATTATTTACAGGTATAGAAAGTATATCTGGAGACAATGCACGCGTTTATATAAAAGAGCTTCAAGAGAGTAAAGAGATAGGAGTTAAAGAAGAGCATTCAATTTATCCTAATACATATTTTTGCTACAGAGTAAATGAAGAAGATGATGCTGTAATAGGTAAATATAAAGATGATACTAATACTATAGTTTATGTTGATAGTAATATTAATGCTTATGGTATAAGCCCAAGAAATGAAGAGCAGTCTATGGCTTTGGACGTTTTGCTTGATAATAATATACCTTTAGTTACAATAATGGGTAAAGCGGGTACTGGTAAAACGCTTTTAGCTCTTGCTGCCGCTTTAGAAAAAAGGAGAGAGTATAGGCAAATACTTTTAGCTCGTCCGATTGTTGCTCTTTCTAATAAAGATTTAGGTTTTTTGCCGGGGGACGTTAATAGTAAATTAGACCCTTATATGCAGCCTTTATTTGATAACCTTTCAGTTATACAGCATATTCACTCTGATGACAGCGATGAAAGTAAGAACATTAAAAAAATGCTTGAAAATGAAAAGATAGTAATTTCTCCTTTAGCATATATTAGAGGAAGAAGCTTAAATAGAATATATTTTATAGTAGATGAAGCACAGAACTTAACTCCTCATGAAATAAAAACTATTATAACAAGAGCAGGCGAAGGCACAAAAATAGTATTCACAGGGGATATTCACCAGATAGATACTCCTTATTTAGATGAAAGAAACAATGGACTTACTTATTTAATAGACAGAACAAAGGGAGAAGTTTTAAGCGGCACTGTAACACTTGAGAAAGGAGAGCGTTCAAAACTTGCAGAGCTTGCTGCGAATGTATTGTAAAATTATTAAATAATAGTAAAGCATAAAGAGTGAATTCCGCCCTTTATGCTTTTTTATTTTTTACTTAAAATAAAATTTATATAAAATTTTTTGATTAATTAAAAAAGCATTCCCACCCAAATTTTTATTAACTTAAAAAATTTATTTAACGCACGGTGAGCAGAATTTTATTTATAATTAAAATTGATATTTTTATTGACTTATATTTATAACTTTACTTAGCGTGCGGTTGATAATGTAACTTGAAATAATTCTATATTAATTCATTGACTTTATATTTGTACATGTTAAATTACATATCAATTATAAAATATTAAAGGATAGTACTATGAAAAAAATTATACTTTTTCTATCAATTATAGCTGTACTTTTCAGCTGTAATTCAAATAAAACAGATAATGCTTCAAATACTCAGATGTATGATTTTAAAGCAGAAATATCATTTGATGGTTCATCTTCATTAGCACCAGTAATGGCATCTATTGGAAATAAATTTATGGAAGAATATGTTACTTGGGATAAAGTATCTTCTGATTTACCTAATGAAAAAATATCTATATATGTATCATCAGCAGGCTCTGGTGCAGGAGTAAAAAGTATATTAGATAATACAGCAAATTTTGGTATGCTTGCAAGAAAAATAAGAGATAATGAAAAAGCACAGATGACAAATTATAAAGAGTTTTTAGTTGCTTCTGATGCTTTAACAGTATCAGTTAATGCTAAAAATCCAATAGTAAAAATTAAAGATAATTTGGATTCTGATACTATTAGAAAAATATTCTCTGGTGAATACAAATATTGGAGCGATGTAGATTCTTCTTTACCTCAAAAAGAAATAGTTGTAATAATAAGAGATTTAAGCGGCGGAGCTTATGAGGTTTTCCAAGAATCTATAATGGGTGAAACACAAATATCGCCTAATGCTATACAATCTCCTTCAATGGGAGCTTTGGGAACAAAAATAGTAGAAAATGAAAATGCTATAGGTTATGCTTCTTATGGAGTTTATAATCAAAATAAAGATAATTTGTTTGCTTTTAAAGTTGATGGAGTAGAGCCTACTAAAGAAAATATTTTAAATGGACAATACAAAATACAAAGACCACTGATGTTTATTAAAAACTCAGAGCTTTCTAAAAATGAAAGTGCATTTGTAGATTATGTATTCAGTGATGTAGGAAAACAAATAGTAGAAGAAAATGGATATATTCCTGTTGAATAATAAATTAGTAAGTAGTTTTGATGTTGGAATATTCTGATATTATTAAAAAAAATAATAAATCTAATCTTAATGATTTAAAAGAAAAACTTTTTTCTTTGATTATAACAATACTATCTTTTTTATGTATTATTGTATTGGCATTCATTATATTTTTTATAATAAAAGAGAGTATTCCAATATTAAAACATATAGGTATATATAATTTTGTATTCGGCAAAGTATGGCGTCCATTAGCTTTTGGAGTTTCAGAGAGTTATGGCATTTTTTATATTATACTCTCTACAATATATACTGCCATGTTTTCTACATTTATAAGTTTATTTATAGGTATAGGGTTTAGTATATTTTTAGTATTTGCCGCAAATGATTTTGTACGTTCTTTCTCTCTTTCTTTAATGGATTTAATAGTTGCTGTTCCTTCTGTGATATATGGTTTTATAGGATTGGTAATAATAGTAAAATTTTTTGAACATATACCAATACTCAATATGTCTGCAGGTGAGTCTGTTTTAGCAGCAAGTTTGCTTCTTTCTTTTATAATACTTCCTTTTATAATATCTACTGTTACAGAAAGTATGATGATGTTAAAAAAAGGTTATAATAATGCATCACTTTCACTTGGTATAGATAAATGGTATATGGTATCATCTCTTATTTTACCAAATTCAAAGAATGCTATTTTTATTGGATTTATACTTGCTATATCTAGGGCATTAGGTGAGACTATGGCAGTTATGATGGTGATAGGTAATTCTTTAGTTTTGCCTAAATTATTAGGAAAGGGTGAAACTATAGCGTCTTTAATTGCTTTGGAGATAGGAATGGCTGAAGTTAAAAGTTTGCATTATAGTGCTTTATTTGCAAGCGGTGCTATACTAATGCTAACTTTATCTATTATAAATGTGTCTGTGCATTTTTTGAAGAGATATTTACTCAAATTGGAATTATGAGAAATTTAATTAGAATATGGTCTTTTATAAGTTTTGCTGTAATTATTTTTATAACAGCATTCATATTTGTTTTTATATTTTATAAAGGAAGAAATGCTTTAAGCTTTGATTTTTTATTGGGTAAACCCGAAGGCATTATACTTGGCAAAGAAGGCGGAATATTTCCAGCAATAGTTGGAAGTTTATATACATCTATGATATCAGCTATTATATCATCTATGTTTGGAATATCGGCAGGTATATATTTGGTGTTTTATAATAAAAATAAATATATTAATTCTTGTTTTGATATAGTTTTTCAATGTATAGCGGGAATACCTTCTGTTGTGTTAGGATTATTCGGATATGCAATGCTTGTATTATATTTAGGGTTTGGAAAATCAATATTATCTATGGCAATAACTCAATCTATTATGATTCTTCCTTTTATATCAATAAGAATAAAGAAGGTATTAAAAGAATTGAATACTGATATTATAAATAGTTCTTATGCTTTGGGTATAAGTAAATCATATACAATAATTCATATAGTATTAAAAGAAATAGGAATAAAGGCTTTATCTATAGTGATGCTTGCCAGCTCTTTGGCTATAGGGGCTGCAGCTCCTTTAATATTTACTGGTGCTGTTATTAATGCTCCTTTAACTACATCAATATTTAAACCTTCTATGGTGCTTCCTTATCATTTATATATACTTCTCACTCAGGGGATATCTGAATTAAATGCTTATGCTACTGCTTTTGTACTTCTTTTTATTGTTTTAATATTAAACTTTTTTGCAGTATTTTTAAGATTTTTAAAAATTACTAAATCGGGTATAAAACATGAATAATTCTATTTTACAATTAAAAAATATTTCTATGTATTATGGAGATAAAAAGATACTTGATAATATAAATATAGATTTTGAAAAAAATAAAATTACTTCCATAATAGGGCCAAGCGGATGCGGTAAAAGCACATTGTTAAAAACTATAAATAAAATAATACTTGAAGAGAATGATGCTGTTGTAGAAGGCAATATTTATTTTAATAATATAAATACTAATGATATACCAATAGAAACATTGAGAAAAAATATAGGCATAGTATTTCAAACTCCAATTCCTTTTCCTATGACAATTTATAAAAATATAAGTTATGCTTTAAAATATTATGGATTTAATAAAAAACAAATAGAAGAAAAAGTAGAATATATATTAAAACTTACAAGTCTTTATGATGAAGTAAAAGATAAATTAAATACTTCAGCTTTAAAATTAAGCGGCGGACAAAAACAAAGACTTTGCATTGCAAGAAGTTTAAGTGTGGAGCCTGATATACTTCTTCTTGATGAGCCTTGTTCTTCTTTAGATATTATTAATTCAAATAAAATAGAAGACACATTATTGAGCTTAAAAGAAAAATACACAATTATAATAGTAACTCATAATATAGCACAGGCTAGAAGAATATCAGATAATGGGGTATTTATGTATGATGGTAAAATTTTATCAAGCGGTAAGATTAATGAAATTTTTAATAATAATGAAAACACTATAATACAAAATTATATAAAACTTATGGATAATTAAAAAATAAAAAAAAAATTAAACCTTGATAAATATTATCTAAATTATATAATTCAATTAAAAATTGTTGGAAAATATTTATGGAAGAAAATATTCGTTGGAAACAGAGATTTAACCATTTTGAGAAAGCTTTTAATTTGTTAAAAAGTGTTTTTGAAGATAAAAAAATAGAAGAATTATCATTATTAGAAAAAGAAGGGGTTGTTCAGAGATTTGAATATACTTATGAATTAGCTTGGAAAACTCTAAAAGATTATTTGGAATATAATGGAAGTTTAAACAATATAGATATATCACCAAGAAATATTTTTAAAGAAGCTTATTCAGCAAAAATTATTAAAAATCAAGATATATTTATAGATATGATGTTAAGCCGTAATTTACTTTCTCATACTTATGATTTTGTTAAGTTTGAAGAGATTTTTAAAAGAATAGAAAATGATTATTTAAAAGTATTATATGAATTATATAATTTCTTTTTGGAGAGGATAAACTCTTAATGCTTGATGAAAAAATATTAAAAGAAATTAGAAATATTTGTGCTAAGTATAAAAATATAGAGAAAGTTATGTTGTTCGGTTCAAGAGCAGTAGATAAAGAAAAATACAATTCTGATATAGATTTGGCTGTAATAGGAGAGTTTGATTTTTTATTTTGTGAGAGATTAAAAGAAGAGTTTGAAAATATACCAACGCTTTTAAAATTTGATGTTGTGGATTATAATAATATTACTAATCAAGAATTAATAAACGATATAAACAAATACGGCAAAGTTATTTATAATAAAAAAAATTAATTAATTTTTATAAATACTGTCTATCATATATTTTAATTTTGTTGCTTCTATTTGTCCGGGTGCTGATGCTCTTTTGGCAGAAGCAAATGTAATTGCAGAATAAAATAATCTTGTTATAACGCCTTCTTCTCCCATTGATATTGATATGAGAGGTATATTGTTTATTTCATTATGAAGTTCTAGTATTGTTAATACATCTTTTTGCTTCTTTGGAGTATAGGCTACTTTTGCTATATCAGCTTTTAATCTTATCATTTTTTTTATTCTATGAATTATTTCAATTTTGTTTGGAGTTTTATTAAAATCATGATTAGAAAGAATTGTTTTGATATTTTCTTTTTTTGATAATTTTATTAATTCTTTTATATCATTTTCTTTTAGTGTTAATAATTCTATATCTATAATAGAAAATAATTTTTTATCTATTATGGTTTTATAAATATTAATCATACTCTCATAGGTATTAGATTTTATATTTAGATTTCCGCCTTCTTTAACACTTCTTAAAGTAAATATTATAGGTTTAGTTGTGCATTTTTTTATCTCTTTAGAAATCTCTTCTATATTGTTGTCACTGTCTTCATAAAAATCAGCACGCCATTCTATTAAATCTATAGGAAGTTTATCTATTTCTTTTATATATTTTAAAACATCTTTTTTATGTTTTTCTATAACAGGAATACATATTTTAGGAACGCCATCGCCAATATTAACATTTTTTACTTTAATCATAATAACTCCGTTAATAGTTTTTAATTAAATATAATATTTTTTATATAATCTACAGGCATCTTTTTAGAAGTCCATATCTCAAAAGCTAATGCCCCCTGATATAAAAGCATACCCATTCCATTAATTATTTTGCAATTTTCTTTTTCTGCTATTTGTAACAATTTTGTTTTTGCAGGGCTATATATACAATCGGCAACAATTAAATCATCTCTAAAAAATGTTTTATCTTCTATAATTGAAGCATCATCTTTCATACCAACACTTGTGGCATTAATTAATAATTTGCTGCCATCTATTTGTTTTTTTAATTCTTTTTTATTATCCAAAGTATAAAGCTCTATTTTGCAATTAGTTTTATCTTGAATATTGTCTATTATCTTTTTTTGCTCAGTCCAATTATTATCTCTTTTAAAAACAGATATTTCTTTTACGCCATAAAGAGCAAACTCTGTGATTATAGAAATAGCAGCCCCTCCAATACCGAGTATTGTAAGATTGCTGTCTTTTATATTAATATTTTCTTCTTCGATAGATTTTATAAAACCTTTTCCATCTGTAGAGTGTCCTGTTAAAACTCCATTATCATTAACTATAGTATTTACGCTTTGAGATAGACTTGCAGATTCTGAAATATTATCTAAATACTGTATAACTTCTTTTTTATTCGGCATAGATAAATTAACGCCTCTCATATTAAGAGTTTTTATAGATGCTACAGCTTCTTTTAAATTATTTTTATCTACTTCAAAAGCTAAATACACATAATCTAATGATAGTTTTTCAAAAGATTTATTATGCATTATTGGCGATAAACTATGTTTGCAAGGTGAAGCAAAAAGGGCAGTTAATGTTGTCTTTGCTGTTATATTCATTTTAAAATTATCCTGTGTATTCTTCTATATATCTTTTCATCAGCAGTTTTATTGTATCTTTATCGGCATCGAGTGAGGCTATATCGAATGCATCAATCATTATTTTGCGTTCTTCTGGAGTTAAACATTGTACCGGGTCTTTTGCTATAAATAATTTTTTGTATTGTGATGGTATTAGAGTTTCATCGTCCATTAGAATCTCTTCGTATAATTTTTCACCTTCTCTTATACCTGTAAAAATAATAGGAATATCTTTCTCAGTAAGCCCGTACATTTTAAGCATATTTTTTGCTAAATCTAATATCTTTACAGGTTTACCCATATCCAAAGTAAATATAACTCCGTCATTAAGCGTACAAGCCTTTATTACTAATCTTGCTGCCTCTCTTATTGACATAAAAAACCTAACCATTTCAGGGTGCGTAACTGTTAGAGGTTTTCCTTCTCTAATCTGTCTTTCAAAAACTGGTATTACGCTTCCGCTGCTTCCTAATACATTGCCGAATCTTGTTATTTTAAATTTAGTATTATTTTGTTCATGCGAGAGGGACATTATCATTCTTTCGCATATTCTTTTGCTTGCCCCCATAAGTGATGTTGGACGTACTGCTTTGTCTGTTGATATAAATATAAAGTTTTTAATATTGTTTTTAATTGCCAATGTAGCTATATTCTCTGTTGCTAATATATTATTTTTAATTGCTTCTTCTGGGTATTCTTCCATAAACGGCAAATGCTTATGTGCTGCAGCATGAAATATTATATCTGGATTTTCTTGCTTTAATATTTTATCTACTTTTACATAATCTCTAACATTAGATATAATATATTTAAACTTGTGTTTGTTTTTTTCATTTTTTCTATCATTCAAAGACATTATAAGACTATGTATAGCACTTTCAGAGTTATCTAAAGCCATTACTTTTTTTACAGGAAGAGTTACTAATTGTCTTACAAGCTCACTGCCGATAGAGCCTCCTCCGCCTGTAACTAATATTGTTTTATCTTTATAATAATCAGATATCTCTTTTTCATCAAAACCAATCTCTTCTCTTCCAAGTAAATCTGATGGCTCAATGTTTCTAATGTCTTTAATAGAGGCATTTCCTTTTATTATTTCAAAAAATCCTGGAAGTATTTTATATTTTATTGATGTAGGGTATATTATATCTAGTATTTCAAGTAGTTCTTTTTGTTTAAGTGTAGGTATTGCTATAATAATTTCTTCTATTTCTATATTATCATTTTTATATTTATTTATAATTTTTTCTATATCTTTGACTTTGCCTTCAACTTTTATAATGCAATTATCAATATTAATTTCTTTTTTATTTTCATCATCATCTAAAAAGCAAAGTATATTATATTCATTACTATCATCAGAAGTTAATATTTCATAAGCAAGGGTTTCTCCTGCATTTCCAGCCCCAATGATAACAATATTTTTTTTATTCATTATAAGTCCCAAAATTATTTTTTAATAATTCATTATAGTATAAATTTTTTATTATACAAGTTTTAAAATTTATTTACCGCACGGTGAGTAATTTTTTATTTATGATATAAGTTGTATTTTAATTTAGTTTATATTTTTTATTGATTTAGCGTGCGTTGTATAAGCAAACAAATTTAAAAAAATCTTGGGTGGGTGCTAATATTTGAGTGTAAAATAAAAAATAAAAATAAATCAAAAATAACAGTAAGTACAAAAAGACTTGAGGGTGGGGATTGTAATTTAAATTGTAAAACTAATTACAAATCCCACCCCTTATGCTTATTGTTTAGATAAAAAATATAATAGTTATTATTTTTTTGTTTCATTAGTAGAAGCACTGCCCGCCCAGTTTTTATTAGAAAGTGTTATATATTTACCGCACGGTGAGTAATTTTTTATTTATAATATAAGTTGTATTTTAATTTAGTTTATATTTTTTGTTGATTTAACGTGCGTAGTGTTTATGCTTCATTTGATTGTTTGTAAAATATTTCAATTTAAATTGTTAGAAAACTTGACAAATAGAAGTATAAAAATATAATGAATATATTATATTAAAGGACTAAAAATGATAAAAAATATTATATCAGATATAGGAAATGTTTTATTTAAATTTGATGTTGCTTCTTATCTTCATAAACATAGTGATAATGTAGATGTAGATGAGTTTTTAAATAAGACTGTAGGAGATAAAAATTGGAGTTTAATGGATAAAGGAGATTTATCTTTTAATGATGCTAAAAATTATTTTTTATCTGCTTGTCCTAAATATAAATTTATTTTAAAACAAATATTTGATTCTTATTTAGGAGATGTATTATCTATACATCATAATATAGAAATATTAAAAGAGTATAAATTGAAAGGTTATAATATATATTATTTATCTAATATGCCAATAGAAACTTTTAATGTAATAAGAAAAAAAACTGACTTTTTTGATACAGCTTGTTTAGGCGGTATAATTTCTGCAGATGTAAGGATTATTAAGCCAAGCAGAGCTATATATGAATTATTATTAAAAAAGTATAAACTAAATGCAAAAGAATGTTTGTTTATAGATGATAATTTGGATAATGTTGCTGCCGCTCAAAAAATTGGTATAAAATCAATACATTTAAAAAATATAGATGATTTATCTTTGGAATTAAAAAATATAGAGTATTATGAAAATAATTAAAGATTTCTTTATAAAAATTAAAAATCGTTATGGCGGTTTATATTTATTAATAGTCTCTATATTTATATTATTAGATTTAATTGCTTCTATATATATAAGCAGTTTCGTATATGAGCCTAATACGAGCGACTTAATATATATGTTCTTTACTCTTTTTTTGCCTTCATCAAGTATTATAGTTGGTGTAGTTACTATTGTTAAATTTGTATTAGAGGCTTTAAAAAAAAAAGAAGGCTCTCATCTTAAACTTGCTATAGTATCAATAATGACTTTTATGACAGTTATCACAAGTTTAGTTGTTAGTAAAATGTCTTATTATATAATAGAATCTAACTTGAATCTATTTACCGATAATAGTATTAATGATTCTTTATCATATATAATAGAAGTTTCTAATGATGAAATAGTTAATAAACAAAATAGTATATTAAATAGTATATCCAATTCATATGCCAATTATTTAAATAATATAGATTTATCTGATACTTCAAAAATAAGTAATATAATATATAGAGATAATATTTTTACCAATATAATTTTTGTTTCTAATTCATATTATGGCTACAGTACAATTTTATTTAATTCTCAAAATTATGTACCTCTTGATATTAATTATAGATTTTCTTTGGATAAAATCACATTTGCTAATAGCGAATATAATGGACTCTTTTATATTAATGCTATAGTTCCGCTTAGAGATGTAAATCATTATGCTATTATTTTTGACAGCATGCCTAGTAATTATATTAATGTTAGGAATAATGCTTTGAAGGCTTTTAGAATATATAATTCAATTAATATGTTTACAGGAGAGTTTTCAATAGTTTTAAAACTTTTATATATATTTATATTAGGGATATCTACATTTATATCTATTATTTTTGGTATAATATTTTCTAGTTTTATAACAAGACCTATAAGTTTGCTTCTTAATGCTACAAATTCTATTATTAATTCAGATTTTGATGTTGAAATGAAATTTTCTGGAGTTCATGACCTTAGAAATCTGATTTATAGATTCAATGTTATGGCGAGGGCTTTAAAATATCATAGAGATAAAGAAAAAATAAGAGTATCATTAGAAACTTGGAAAGAAGCTGCTATTAAAGTGGCACATGAAATAAAAAATCCTCTTATGCCTATTATGATGAATGCAGAATTAATAGAGAAGAGATTAAAAAATGAGATGTCTGATAATGATTTGGATAAGATAAAAAAATCCATTAATATAATTATTAAAAATTCTAACAGCATTCTATCTTTAGTGAAATCTTTTTCAGAGTTTTCTTTTAATATAAAACTTTCTAATGAAAAAGAGTCTATTAATAATGTACTTGCAGAAGTTTTTGAATCTTTTAAAAATACTCCTAATGTTAAATTTCAAACATCATTTTCTAAAATGGATTGTTTTATTAACATGGATAGAGAGAAACTTATAATTGCTTTTAGAAATTTGATAAAGAATGCTATAGAGGCTATGGATAATAATAATAAAGAATCTTTAATATATTTATCCAGCTATCATGAAGTTTTGGATAGTCAGGAGTTTTTTACTGTTAGTATTACAGATACAGGTAATGGTATAAATGAAAATGATTTGAGAAGGATTTTTGAGCCATATTTTACTTCTAAAGATAAAGGTACAGGTATAGGTCTTTCTATAGTGGAAAAGATTATTAACGAACATAATGGTATGATAGATGTAGATTCAATAATAGGCGAGGGTACCACATTTTTTGTTAGATTTAAAAATTAAACCTATTAATTGTTAAAATATTGCATTATTTTGTTTATATTAGAACTATTATCAATATATTTTATATCAAGTTTTTTCGCTTCTTCTTTTAAATCTTCGTCTATGTTTTCTGATATGAAAAATATTTGAAAGTTTAATTGGTTATTTGCTTTTTTTAATTCTGTAATAAATTCTATAACATTAATCCATACTAAATTAGGATTAAATATTAGTATTTCTATATTATATTTGTATATTTTGCTCATAAGTTCATACAAGTTTTCTGCAGTTAAGACTTTTATTGATGAACTTTCAAGCAGGGCTTTGATTTTATTTAGGGTAATACCATCATCATCTACTAATATAACAGTATTTTCTTTCATAAATAATCCAAAGAATTAAGTATTATATTTACCGAGAGAGGGAATCGAACCCTCACTGAGTCGCCCCAATCAGATTTTGAGTCTGACGTGTCTACCAATTTCACCATCTCGGCTTAAAAAACAGCTATATTATAGTATATAATTATATAAAAATCAAGCATATTTTTTACATAAATAAATATACATGTTTGCATGTGGATATTAATGTGATAAACAACACAATATTATATTTTTTATATGAGTTGAATATTTAAAAAAATTCTACAACAAGTATTGCTATTTATAAAAAAATTGTTTATTATAATAAATTTTATATTAAAAAAGATTAAAGGAGTCGATTATGAGTCATCAACACAGAGGGCAGTGGGGTACTCGTGCAGGATTTATATTAGCTGCTATAGGTTCTGCTGTTGGTTTGGGAAATATATGGCGTTTTCCATATATGGTAGCATCTAATGGCGGAGGAGCTTTTATGATAGTATTCCTCATCGCTATGCTTACTGCTGGTATACCTATCATGATATTAGAGTTTTCTATTGGTCATAAAACACATAGGAGTGCACCCGGAGCTTTAAAATTCCTCAATTCAAAATGGGAATGGTTAGGCTGGCTTCAAGTGTTTACTTGTTTTGCTATAGTTATTTATTATTCTGTTATTATAGCTTGGTCATTATCTTATGGATTGTTTTCGCTTCAAGGATTAAAATGGGGAACTGATACTGTTGGTTTCTTTACTGGGGAATATTTAAAATTAGAAAGCGGTTTTTCTCTTGGTAATTTTAATTTGAGTGTAGCTATTCCTTTAATTATAGTTTGGGTGATAATATTTGCTTCTGTTATAGGCGGTGTTAAAGATGGTATAGAAAAGGCTAATAAAATTTTTATGCCTTTGCTTGCTATACTTGTAGTAATCATACTTATTAGAGGTATTACTTTACCTGGTGCTTTAGCAGGACTTGATTATATGTTTAAGCCTGATTTCTCTAAATTGCTTAATCCTCAAGTATGGATTGCTGCTTATGGTCAGGTATTTTATAGTATGTCTGTTGCTTTTGGTATAATGATTACATATTCTAGTTATTTGCCTGATGATTCTGATATTGCTAATAATGCATTTATGACTGGTTTTGCTGATACTAGCTTTAGTTTATTTGCTGGTTTAACTGTATTTAGCATAATGGGTTATATGGCTTATTCTCAAGGTAAAGAAGTTGCTGAGGTTGCTGGAAGCGGCGGTATAGGTTTAGCTTTCATGGTATTCCCTGAGGCTATTAATGCTTTACCTGGCTTAAATGGAATATTTGGTTTAGTATTCTTCTTGGTGCTTTCTTTTGCAGGACTTACTTCTGCTATATCACTTGCTGAGGTTGTTATATCTTCTTTTATAGATAAGTTCCATTTCAACAGAAAAAAAGTTGCTGTTGTTGTTATATTAATACAGGGTTTAATTTCTATGGTTTATGCTACAGGAAGCGGACTAAACATACTTGATATAGTAGATGCTTTCCTTAATAATTATAATATAGTAGTAAGCGGTCTTATAGAGATAGTATTAGTTGCTTGGGTATACAAATTGGGCGATTTCAAAGAGCTTATTAATAAAGTTAGTGAGTTTAGAGTTGGATTATGGTGGGATTTCTGTTTGAAGTTTTTAACTCCAATATTCTTAGCTATAATGTTGGCTTTAAAACTTATAAACGATTTCCAAAAACCTTATGGAAACTATCCTCAAGCTGCTTTAATAATATTAGGCTGGTCTATGCCTATATTGGCTTTTATAGTTGGTATTATACTTGCCAAACTTAAAGATAGAACTTTAAATAGTTAATAGGAGGTATTGTATATGAGTACAGATTCTGCAATATTTATGGCACTTAGCCTTATAGTGATATGGGGCGGCTTTATCTTTTTTGTAAGCATAGGTGCTAGAAAGAAATAAAAATAAATAAAAAGAAATAAGTAAAAATAATAGGGGGCGACAAAATCCCCCTTTTTTATGTGTTTTTTATTTTTTAGAATTAAAGAAATATGATGATGCTAAACTTGAAAATATACCAGAAGCTACAGCTATAGCAATACTTTTTATTTCTAATATATCATTTGTAGTTAGCATCTTCTATTTTAAGGTAAAATTAGGTGAAGCATATATATAATAAAAACAGCTATTAAAAATAGAGAACACACTATTATTCCAGAAATTTTCACACAAAAAATAAACTTTTTTTCATTTATATTTTGTTTCTTTTCTTCTCTCTCTGCTATTGTATCCAAATCTTTATTATTATTATCTTTTGGGTCAAATTGATTACTTAAATCTTTATTAATTTTTACTTTTTTATATAATATAGTATATTTCCTTATGTAAGGATTTTTAGTATAAAATTTTTTTAAAAATATCATTGCTTGCTTTTTTGATGTATTATTAAAATAAAAAAAAGAAAGCTTATAATACCAAACTTTTATTATTAATCATAACCCTTCATATCTGTATTTACCGCCTGATATAGCATTTAAACTAAATCTCCTGTAAACAAGTTTGAACCCATAACTATAGCTGCCTGATGACTCTATCTTATAGTCTCCGTTTTCAGATACAGCGGCTATTGTTCCGTCTTTTAATACCCTCATACTCTGCCTAAAAGAAGTCATATTATCATAATCATTGTAAATATACCACTTTCCGCTATCATGCGGTGTAAGAGGGTAAAATATATTTGTTACAATTTCCCAATTCTGCCCTTCATTAAAACTTATATATAAAGCATTCGCATTTTTTACAGTATTATGAACATTGTTAACATTTGTTGTTGCACGGTTAGGAGAAGAATGCAGTAATATAATAGCTTCTTTAGAATATCCGCCTTCAGCCAATTTTATTTTTCCCCCTGCTGTGCTTCCGCAGTTATGCTGAGGTAAGCCTGTAGGACTGAAGCTCGATATATTTCCCTCTAAAGAATCTGCTAAAAACCAAGCTAAATCAGCCTGTTTATTATAATCATTCGTACTGTTTTCAGCGGCAGCTATAAGCAGTTTACCGTCTTTTCTTTCAGCTATTATTTTTGCAAATCTATGATCTTGATAAAGTGTTTTTGACCCTATTTTCCAATTAGTTCCATTATCCGTAGAATAAAGTATAGCGAAGCCCTCTGCTTTATTTCCATCTTTCTTTTTATAATCTATAATACAGGCTAAAGTGCCGTTGCGTAAAGTAATTCCGCTGTCAGGGCTTGTATAAAATCTATTAAAATTATCTTTTAAAAGAGGTTTAAATATATTAGTATCTAAATCTTCCCATTCAGTCCACTCTGCGTATTCGGTTTTAGGTATGCTTACCGATTTTGATATTACAGAAGGCGTATCGTCTTGTGAATTAGCAAAACCGTTTCCGCCTACAGCAAGCACAATAACTTCTGAATTATTATTTTTATTATTTACAAAGGCAATAGGAGAGCCGTGAGATTTAAGACTGCTTCCCCCTACAAGCTGTGTAAGATAAATAAAATTTTTAGCATTTTTAGAAATAGCCGCATAAACATCTGTTCTCTTTGCTGAGTCTCCATTTACGCCTATAATATCAGGATAATCGTTGTCTCTTCTTTCATATAAAAATAATATATAGTTATCAGGGGTTGCAATTATAGAAGGTGAGTTAAACCTAAAGTCTCCTGTTCCTAAAACAGTTGATTTGTAATTAAGAGTGCTTTGCTGTGATGGGCTTAGCATCCATTGTAGGTCTGTATTTCTTATACGAAAACTTGAATAAAACAAATCTGTACCGCATCCAAGCAATAGAAAAGCAGACATCATTAAAATTACAATTTTTTTCATCATTAAATAAACCCTTATAATAAAGAAGGATATACGGTAAATGCATCCTTCTTCTATTAAACTATTATCCGTCAATTATTTTGTTTGATTAGCTATATAAGCCTGACTGAATCTGCTGAAGTAAATATAGAACGGTCTTGTAGCAGCATCTGTAACTTTACCGCCTTCAGCAATCATTACTATAGTACCGTCACCTAATACATCCATAGAAGATGATTTAGAGTTTCCGGTATAAGCACCGCCGAGTTGAAAACTCTTGCCTTGTTGATTTGCAAAATCAGCATCAACTAATCTTATAGCTAAATTTTGTTCAGTCTCCAAAACATGAGAAAGTATAGCCTGCTTAGTACCGCCGCTTATTTTTTTAGGGTCATATGATGCATCGCCGAACCAATTCGGAACAACTAAAGTACCTGCAGAACCATCGCTTCCTTGTATATTAGCTGAACTAGGAGCTTGAGGACCTTTACCCTGACTTATTCTTTTTGTATCAGAGCTTACTGCTAAATAAACATAATCATTTTCACTAGCTCCTTTCGGTATGCGGGTTTCTTTTACAACTCCGCTGCCGTTAGGCATATCTGCTCTTTTCATTGTTGCTGTCCAAGTAACTTCATTATTATTTCCAACTGTTCCTGTGTAAAGCACATAGCCGAATTTGCTTGGGCTTACAGTATAATCAGCTAATGTAACAGGAAGAAGAAGAGTTTTTCCGTCCTCTGCAACAGTTCCTCTTGCTGAGTGCGTGCCGTACTGAGTATATCCGTTTTTAGCTACACTGCCTGGATCTTGAATGTCTTTCCATGCACCGAAATCTCCGACAGTATTATCTTTAATATCTGCTACGGAGTATGCTAATTTTGAAACTTTACCTGTTCCTTCATTATAAACACCGCTTGATAAGCCTATGCCTGCTGAAGCTACTACTATAATTTTATTATTTATTTTATCATAAAAAACTATAGGAGCACCGTGAGCATTTTCAGGACCTGTAGATTTTCCTCCTACATATTTAACATCTCCCAAAGCAGTGCTGAAGCTTATTCCTGAATTTTTGCTTTGTACATAAGCTATGCTTACGCCATTATCGCCTGTTAAAGCTACATCGTTGCCTGCCCCTGTTGTTTGGTGTCTTATTTCATAAAATACAACTACAGTTTTGTTGCCTACTACAGTAATTACAGGGTTACGCATATAATCTCCATTTTGATATTTAGCAACTTCTGTAGATTTCTGTATAGGTCTTTCCTTATACTTATCTAATTCAGCTGAATCAGGCATCAATCCTCCTGTAGCATCTAAATTCTCAGGCGGCTTAACTTCATCTTCTTTAGTAGGACCGTCTCCTGTTGGGGCTGTTGATGCTTTCTTACAGCCTGCAAACACTAAGCTTAAAGCCATAAGTAAAGATAATAAATAAATAATCTTTTTACTCATATAAAAATCTCCCTATAAA
>NZ_CAKVGN010000055.1 GCF_934747485.1 uncultured Brachyspira sp.
AGATAATATTGAAGATGAAGCTATTAAGTTAGAAAATGTTGAAGACGTTGATGATACAGATGAGCATTTAAATATAGACAATATTGAAGACTTAGAAGATAATATTGAAGATGAAGCTATTAAGTTAGAAAATGTTGAAGACGTTGATGATACAGATGAGCATTTAAATATAGGCAATATTGAAGACTTAGAAGATAATATTGAAGATGAAGCTATCAAGTTAGAAAATGTTGAGGATGTTGATGATACAGACGAACATTTAAATATAGACAATATTGAAGACTTAGAAGATAATATTGAAGATGAAGCTATTAAGTTAGAAAATGTTGAGGATGTTGATGATACAGATGAGCATTTAAACATAGACAATATTGATAATTTAGAAAATATAGAAGATAATGATGAAACCAATAAAGTTAATGATATTAATGAAGATTTAGATGATAACCTAATACCAAATATAGATAATTTGGATAATAACATAAATAATGTATCTGAAGAAGATAAGGAATTAGATTATGTACCTACTTTAGATAATGTATTAGAAGAAAATAATGAAGAATATGATGATAAAAACATTTTAAGAGGGATAGATGATATTATTTCCGATAATGAGGAGGATATTTTGATAAGTCATGGCTCTATAATTGATGATGAAATTAGTAAAAAAGAAGATGATTATTTCTCTTCTTTAGATTCTTTTAATCTTGCTCTTAATAAAGATTTTCTGTTTGATGAAGATAAAAACGAATTCGATAAATCGCATGATTATGATAGCGGTGAAATAATAAAAAAAGCAAGTGAAGATGATGTGTTTGATACAGAAGATTTGATAGACAGCGAATTATACGACCCTGAAGAGAAAAGACCTGCTATGCCTGAAGATTATAAAGATGCTGAAGAGAAAGTAAGGGATAATATGACTTCAAATTGGAAAAATATTCTTAAAGCAATTAAAGGCGAGAAGTTTGTAAATAAAAATTTAGATGAAATGTTAGATTGGATAAAAGAAAAATCTGGACTTAATATATTACATTCTGCCATGCTTACTAAAGATGAAAATGGTATATATAAAATAACAGATTCTAATAATCTTACAGAAGATACTAAAAATAAATTAGAAATAGATGAAAATGAAGCTTTATTTAAAAAGATTTTATCATCTAAAAAGACATTATATGTATCAGATCCTTTCTCATCATTATCATTAAAAATTAAATTTGATGAAAAAGACAGAGAAAATGTTTCTCATATGATATTTATACCAGTACAAAATGAAGAAAATGAATTAAAATCTTTCTTTATAGGACTTTCTTCAAACTGATATTATAATCAAAATAAGAAATAGAGGTAAAAATGGAATATTTGATAGTAGTAGCTGCTTTTATATTAATAGGAATAGTAACGAGCTTAGTTTTTTATAATGTTTTGCATATAAAAGTATTCGGCGGTTGGGTGATGATGTTTATAATAGCTACTATTGGAGCTTTGCTTGGTTCATATTATTTACCGAGATTAACTGAAATAGTAAGCTACATTAACATTAACTTATCATCTGCTATTTTAGGTGCTATTATTTTAGTTATACTGCTAAGAATATTCACACCTAAATCATTAAAATAGTAAGGCTGTAAAATAATGTTTATTAAAAGCAATACAATAGATATTGTAAAGCCTTCTATCAAAGATGATAAAGCTATAGAAAATATTAGAAAAGCAGCTCAAATAGCACATGAAGCTATAGATTTAGCATTTAAACATTCTCTATCAGGAACAAGAGCCTCAAAAATAGATAAAGATGTTGAGAAGTTTATAAAATCTAAAGGAGCCTATCCTGCCAATTTGGAAGTACCTGAATATGGTTATTCTACAAGCATATCTATAGGAAATGAAATAGCACATGGAAGACCAACCAATAAAAAAATATTGGTGCAAGGCGACATTATATGCATCGATATAGGAGTAAAATATAACGGCTATTATGCTGACTGTGCTAAAACTATGGTTGTAAAAGGCAATCAATTAAGCTCAAGCAATAAAAAAGCATATAAATTAATTAAAGCCTGCAAAGAATCATTAGAATATGCCATATACAAATTAAGACCGAATATACTTTTAAGCACCTATGGAAAAGAAGTTGAAAAAAAAGTAAATGAATATGGCTACAGCATCATAAAATCTCTTACAGGGCATGGTGTTGGCTACGAATATCATGAAGCTCCGTATATATTTAATTTTTATCACCCAAATAATGACGTGAAATTAGAAGAGAATATGGTTTTGGCATTAGAGTTAATGATAACCGAAGGCTCTGATAAATATGTGATAGAAAATGACGGCTGGACAATATCTACTGCCGACTATTCTTTTGCCGCTCATTTTGAACATACTGTTTTAATTAAGAAACATGGTGTTGAAATATTGGGAATAGATTAATTCATAGCAACTCTGCTCTAAAACTTTTTACACATAAATAATTATATTATATGATTTTTGTTTTATTCAACTTTTTCCCGCGTACGAGCTGTACCACCTTGCCGCACGGTAATGTTATGCTTTAATTATAACTTCTTAGAAGTGCGGGGGAGTGCCTTTTAATGTACAATTAAATTATAAAATTTATAATAAAAATGCAGTTCTTCGCGAAGCGTATCCGAAGTATATAAGAGACTTGTTTCAAAAGTACTTGACAAAATTAGTTATGTAGTTTCCAACATAATTTTAGTTATAAAATTGTGTTTTACATGTTGTATCATTAATTATTTTAGTATATAAAAATGCAGTTCTTCGCGAAGCGTATCTGTAGGATATAAGGTTATTTTATACCAATAAAAGAACTGGGGTTTTACCCTACGGGTACGCTTCGCAGGGGGCAAAGCCCCAATTATAAATTTAAAATACTAAAAAAATAAACAGTATAACTATTTATTAATTTAGTTTTGAAACAAGTCTAAGGTTCTTTTATACCAATACAATACCTAAAGGTACTTCTTTCAGTCGCCCTGAAGGACTCTCTTTGGTCGCAGGCACTTCCTTTGGTCGTACCGAGTAGGTGCCTTGCCTACGGCACGCAGAGCCTCGGTAAAAGAAGTGGGGTTTTACCCTACGGGTACGCTTCGCAGGGGGCAAAGCCACCAAAATAAAAAATATTTTGACAAACTTAAAAATTTTCAGTATATTCTGAAATAACTATACTTTTATATGAGTTTTTTTATTCAACTTTTTCCCGCCGCAAAAAGTTGCAAAAAGTGCACTTTATATTGGAATATGTATTAATATAAAATAATACCTTTATTTTAGGCTAAAACAATGCAGTTCTTTTGGTTCTTTTATACCAATAAAAGAACTGGGGGCGTGGGGGCTAGTCCCCACAAACAACAAAACTAAAAAATCAAAAATTAATAAACTTAAAATTCTTTTATATATACTTAAATAATAATATAAGAACTTTCTTTTGCAAAAGCTAATTGCAAATCTATGCCTTCTTTCCTTAAAAAAGCTAAAAGTTTATTATAAATTAATTTTATTTGTGCATCGGTTCTGTCTTGATTATGATGGTGAATAATAACATAAGGAACTTCAGCATCGAGCCCCACTTGTATAGCATCATTTAAAGTAGAATGTCCCCAGCCAACATGCCCATTAATATATTCGCTTTTTGTATATTCCCCTTCTATAATTAGAACATTAGCCCCTCTCACATAATCTATAAGCCTTGCATGAAGCAAATTAGCATTATTATTATAATGGTCTAATGATGGGTGCTGTATATGAAGGCGTTTTTTATAAGGCTCATGGTCTGTAAGATATACTAAAGTTTTATCATTAGAAGTGATTTTATATGACAAAGTATAACAAGGGTGATTAACCCATAAAGCCTCTATTGTCATATTTCCATAATTTATTTTTTTACCCTCATAAAATGGTTCAAATTTAATAGAAGCCCCAAACTGCTCAAGATTGATAGGAAAATAATCTTTAGCTAATATGTTATTAATTGTTTCATACATCTCTTCATGATTATCTTTAGGGCCGTATATTGTAAAACTATATTTATTAGAATAAAACGGAGCAAAAAAAGGTATACCTATTATATGGTCCCAATGAAAATGAGTTAATAAAATAATGCTTTCTTTTTTTTCGCTTTTAAGAGCATAGTAGCCAAGATTTTTTAATCCGCTTCCAGCATCAAGAATAATATAATTCCCTTCATCATCTATAACCTGTAAGCAAGACGTATTGCCGCCGTATTCACTAAAACTAGTACCGGGGGTTGGTATAGAGCCTCTGCTTCCTAAAAATCTAACTTTCAAATTATACTCTTAAATAAATTTTTATATATAAATCATACACTATAAAGTAAAAAAATCAATCTAATAATAATACAATTTATGATATTTTGATTATTGAAAAATACAAAAAAAATATTATAATTTTTAGAAAATAAATTAATATATAATTTTTATAGTAATGGGAAAAAGTATATTTTTACTTATTGGAGTAACAGCATTATCAATGTCGGCAATATTTGCAAGACTCGCTAATGCCCCCTCTTCAATAACAGCATTTTATAGATTATTATTTTCATTTATAATAATTTTGCCTATTCTCTTAATAAAAAATTTAGAAGAATTAAAAAAAATAAGCAAAAAAGATTTTCTATTATCATTAATATCTGGCATAGCGTTAGCAGGTCATTATTCATTATGGTTTCAATCTTTAAAATATACTTCTGTTGCAAGTTCCACTGTAATAGTAACGCTTCAGCCTTTATTTTCTATAGTAGCAGGTTATTTTATTTTTAAAGAGAGATATACAAAATTAGCAATACTCGGATTTATTATAGCAATAATAGGTTCTATTATAATAGGCTGGGGAGATTTTCAAGTAAGCACCACTGCATTAATTGGAGATGTTTTAGCGTTTATATCTGCAGGACTCATTAGTGCTAATTTTCTGCTTGGGCAATATATAAGAAAAAGATTATCCGCTCTCACATATACAGGCGTAACATATTTTGCATCAGCTGTATTTTTGTTTTTTGTAGTGATATTCACCAACACACCTCTTACAGGATATCCTCTGCATACTTGGCTCAATATATTAGGTTTAACTTTAGTTTCTACAATGCTTGGACATGTGGTATTTATGTGGCTTTTGAAATGGTTTTCTGCGAGTGTTGTATCTATGACTATATTGGGAGAAGCTGTGGGTGCTTGTATATTAGGATATTTTATATTAAAAGAGAGTATCAGCATTAATCAGCTTGTAGGCATAATAGTAATTTTATTTGGAATAGGATTATTTTTAAAAGAGCATAAACAAAATTAAATATAAATGGAGAAATAAATATTTTATGATTAACGAAAAAGTATTGAAAGTTTTAAATGAGCTTGGAATAGAGCATAAAGAATTTGAAGAGAAGGGAGCTACCAAAACTGTTGAAGATGCTGCTAAATCTTTAAATATAGAAAAAGGTCAGGTTGCTAAATCTATATTATTAAAACCAGTAAAGAAAGATTTTTTTATGCTGATAGCATCTGGAGATAAAAAAATTTCCTCAAAAAAGACTAAAGAATATTTTGGTTGTAAAACTAATTTTGCAAGTGCAGAAGATACTTTTAATTTGACAGGATTCACTTTTGGAGGAGTGTGCCCGTTTGGAATAGATAAAAGTATTACAGTATTAGTTGATAAGAGCATGAAGAGGTTTGATGATTTATATATAGCCTGCGGAAGCGATAGTTCTCTTGCTAAGATGAGTTACGATGAAATAATAAATAAAATTTCAAATATAGAAGTAGATTTAACAGAATAAAATTATAAAATATATTGACATAAATTTGAATTTTATTTATATTAATATTGTAAAAATAATTTACAACTATATACTTATAAAAGTAAATTATTATGAGGAGCTTAATATGACAAAAAAATTATTATCTTCACTAATAGTGTTAGCAGCTTTTTCAACATCTGTTTTATTTGCTGATATGGTAGTGCCGGCTTCGTCATTACCTAAACAAGCAGTAACATTTATCAAAAAAATCTATCCTGATGCTCAAATATGGAAAGTAGAAAGAGACGGAGGAAAATTTGATGTGAGTTTATCTAACGGTGCAAGTGTAGATTTTTTAACAAACGGAGACTGGGTAAATATAGATGGAGAATACAATGGCGTACCTTTTAGTGTATTGCCTCAAGCGGTTGCTAATACAGTGAAAAAAACATATCCTCAAGCTATGATGGTGAGTGTTGAGAAAGAGTGGGGAAATTACAAAATAAAACTCAATAATATGATGGAAATGTTTATATCATCTGACGGATCATTGATGGGACAACAGTTTGATGATTAATTATATAAAAGGTTTATGAAAAGTATTATTTTTTGGAGGTGCTGCGAAATGTAGCATCTCTTTTTTTATTTAAAAAATATAATAAAAAAGAGATTAATTATTTGGTGATAGAAAATAAGAAAAGTTCAAAATGTGCTTTAAAAATATTATTTGGCGTTGTAACACTTAATGTATTTAATTTTGATATTTGATAGATTATATTTACTATTTCATTTAATGAATAAAGCTTTAAGACGGATTTCTTTTTTGTTAATATAAATGAAGGTATTTTAGTTAGTTTACTGATATCATTTAAAGTAGTTTGAGGGGGGAATATCTTCATATAATATAATGCTAAAAAATTATTCATCATCAAAGTGAGAGAAGCAGAAGCATCTTGATCTAATCTATGCATAATAGAAAAGCATTTTTTTCTGTCTCTTTCAAATACTGAATCTAAAAAATCAAATATATTTCTATTTTTGGATACATAAGTAAAATCTGCTATATCTTCAACATTTAAATATTCTTTATCATTATAACTGCATATTTTATCTAATTCAGAATAAAGTGAATCATAATCTAAGTTAATATTATTAATGATATATTCAACAGCATCATTAGAAATTTTTTTATTATTTTTATTTATATACGCTGTAATTAATGAACGAAAATCCCTCTCATCTGGAATTGGAAAGTCTATAAAATGAATATAATCTAAATTCTGTTTTTTTGAAAAATATTTATAAAGTCCATCTTCTTCCAAGTTATTTTCTGTCTCAAGTATTATTATAGAAGATTTTGAAGGATTGATACAATATTCCAAAAAATCCTCTTGGAAGTTGTTATATTTATATATTACAACAAGTCTAATATTGGCACCAAATGGAGGAGTATCTGCTACATCTAAAGGCGAATATCCTACAGCATCATTCTTATCATAAAATACGCTATAGTTCATCTCACTATCACCCTCATCTTTAAAAATAAGAGAATGCATAGAAGTAACAAATGCCTTTTTAAATAATCTCTCTTTTCCAGTAAGAACATATATAGAATATTTAAAAGGCTCTTTAATATATAAATCTTTTATCTTTTTAAAATCTGATTCTGTTTTAACTATCGCTCTATTAAACATAATAACTTTTTTTAATTAGATTTTTTTAAATTTCTCTCTATAAAAACTCTTATCTCTAATTTACAATCATCTCTCTCTTCTAATTTTACATTTTTTACTATAGCCCTTATTTTATAATTTTCATCTTCCATTTTATACGTTAGAAGAGGTGCTATTATTTTAGGTACATACCCAAGCCTTATTTCGCATCTCTCATCATAAACAGCTATAGCAAACGGGTCATATCCGATAAAATATTCTCTTATGAGATTAATAGGTTCATTTCTGGATAATAATTCTATAATATCTTTTCCGTCATTATATTTATATCCCGCAACAAAGAAATCTATAGAATACCTATTCATCTTATAGTATTTATTTATAATAATTCTCTTAAAACTTTCTTGATAATTAACTATATATGTAGTATGTTTACTGTTTTTTTGTGAATACAATCTTCTAAACCTTAATAATATTTTATTATTATAATAAATTTTACTTCAATTCAAATTTTCTGTCAAGTGTAAAATATGTAAATTAATTTTTTAATATATAAAGTCGATTATTATACTATTAAAATATTGTTTTTATTTATAAAAATTGTATATTTATATATAGCAAATATATTTTAGGGTTTAATTTAAATATGAAAATAACAAAAATATTTTATATAATTTTTATATTAACAGCAATATTATCTTGCAGACAAACAACATTAACTAAAACAGGCCCAGGAGATGATTTCTTTCTTAGTAAAATACAAAATGGCAACTGGGATGGTGTTAGTGTAAACGGCAATACAATTACTATAACAGGCGGAAATGGAGAAGGCAGCTACACATTAGACAGCACAATAGGCGGACTTGGCGGAATATATAAAGATGATAAAAATAATGGAGATTATATTATAGCAGTACCTGACGGAAGCAATCTGAATACTGTAAAAGTTGATGAAGAAGGAAAAGATGCTATAAATGGAATTATAGGTATAGTTGGACCAGAGAATGCATTAGGAGTAATTACTGGCATAGGTACAAGTAATGGAAATGCAAATGTTGATGATGTAGTAAAAAATGCTAATGTTACTGATAAAGAAAAAGAAGAAATACAAAAATATCTTGATATATTAAATGGAAATGGAGCTGGCAATTATCAAAAATACCCTATATAAAAAATACTATATTTATTAATTATTTTTTAGCGGGGTAATATGTTTAATAATATTTATGAGAAAGAGTTTTATTCGTACATTTATTTATGTGTCTTTCATAATAATTACATGCCAAAACATATTGCACCCATTTTCTTATAATGATAAATATGAATGGAAAGAAAAAAGGCAAACTATAAGTATAAATGCTATTCCAAGTTATTCTGTTATATTTCCTCCTTTAGCAGATAATTTGCTATATAATATTGAAACATTTACATCTATAGCTAAAATTAATTTTGATAATTATTTAACTTTCTTTGATTATGTAGATACAGAAGGCAGTTTTTGGTATGTACCTAACATATCTTATACATTTTATTTATACAAAGGAATAGGCTTAGAACTTTCTGTAGGACTTCAGCATTTAGAATATACTTTAACAATTACACCAGAAAATGCACTTACATTGGCTACTAACCATGCTCAAGTACCAAACCTACCCGGAAATATAGGAGATATAGCCTCATTATTAGCAGGAGACACTATTTTTAAAGGAAGTTTTTATTATCTGCCAATTACAATAGGTTTTAAACTCTTATCAGGCAAAAATGGAGAGTTTGTTAATACTATTAGATTCGGAATTGAAACTGTGATATACGATATAGTAACTCAAAATGGTTTAACAGGTTTTAAAACTAAACGTTCTACAATAGACCCTACTTTTTATGTTTCATATGAATTAGGCTGGAGCATTGATTTATTTCCAAAAAAAGATTGGAGGGTACGCACTTATTTAGATATTTCTTTATTTGAGATTGGTTATTATATTACTTCAGCAATATCTGGAGTTTATGGCGATGTTAGGGAGGGAGTTGGTTTTTTTGGAAGCGGATTTGTGGATATTACTAAGTTTTTACCGCTTTGGGAAACTTTTCCTACAGCAATAGATTTTGTAACATCGCTTAAATTATCTATATTTCCAAGAATTGGGGTAACTATACGGTTTTAAGGAATTATAATGATAAAAAAATTATTAATATGTTTTTTATTTTTATATAGCAGCAATATCTTTGGACAATCTGATTTTATAATGAATTATGACGTTATAGATATAGTGCCTTCAGATAAAATTCCTTCATATCTAACATTAACTAATGATAAAAATGCTGAAATACTCTTATTTGAAAATGGATTAAAATCGCATAGGCATTCTCTTGGTATAGATTTTGGTACAACTTTATTTATAACAGTTACTAGACCATTATTATTTAGTTTGCCTTTTCAAATAGTAAAAGAAGCTAAACAGCAAAACTTTGAAGGCAAATTTGGATTTAGATTAACATATACATATAGAATAATGGATAAAATGGAGTTAGATATAGATTTAGGAAACTATATAGCAAGCAGCTTTATGACTAATATAGCATCTCCTAAATTCACAGAAACTTATTCTATACCTCTATCTGTTGGCATGAGATTTTATTTTAACAAAAGAAATAGAGCCTCAGGATTCTTTTTAATGCCTAAAGTTGGAGCTACTCTTCATATAGATAAAACTAAAGAATTCTCTACAAATGATGCTGGAATAATAAATAAAGTAAATAAAGATAGAATATATTTTGATGCTTTTATTGCAGGAGAGATGGGATTTAGAATAGACTTATCCCGTTCAATGGGTATTGATACAGGAGTGAGGCCATTTATAGATATATCTTTGCTTGATATAGGTTTGTCATATGCATATTTGCTTAGGTTTGTACCGCTTCCAAGAATTGCTATTGGGGTTTTATTTTAGTTTATATAAGTAAAGATAAGGAAAAATTATGATAAAAAAAATATTAATAATTATAATAACATGCTTATCATTTGCAAATATATCATACTCTTTTCAAAACGGAGTTTATATATCCCCAAAATTTATTTATTCTATAAAAGGCAATAACAATATGTTTGTAGGAGCTGGCGGAAGCATTGGATATAATTTCAATATACTTTCAAAATATTCTCCTATAAGAGCGGAATTTGAATATTTATATAAAAACGGCTTAGAAGTTAATAGCTATCCAAACAATGTAGAAAATATTAATATGCATAGTTTACTTTTTAATGTATATTATGATATTAACTTAATTTATATTAATTATAACGGAGAAGAAAATAATATATATAGAAACGGCAAAAGGCATATAATGACTATATCATTGGGTTTCTCGGTAGGAGAAAATATTGATTATAGCATATCATCTGCTGTAAATGAAAAGTTTGGACTTGTAAAGAACTATTCTTATAATGATAATTTTAATTTCGTGTATGGACCTAACATTAATTTTGGTTTTCATTTAAATCCGACAATTATTTTAGATATTGGATATAGATTATTATTAGATACGGCTGTTAATCTTAATCATGATGTGCTTCTTTCTATGAGATTAAATTTTTAGGGGATTATGATGAAGAAATATATTGTTATTTTATTTTTAATATTGCCTCAAATAATATTTGCAGAGCTATATATCACTCCTAAATTTAATTATGCATTTGATATTAATAGAACATATAATATTGGTAATGAAACTGCTAATTTGGCAAATTTTATTGGTGGAGGTTTTTCTTTAGGTTATAGGGTGCTTTCAAAAAACAGAGTATCCCCTTTTAGGTTTGAATTTGAATATTCTTTTCTTCAAAGTATTTTAGTTGATAATACATATAGACAGCATTATATACTTGGAAGTTTTTATTATGACATTAACTTTTATTTTACAGATAGAAAATTAGATTTTGATACGAGGGCTGATATTTTATTAAGAAACTATCCCCTACTCTCTATTTATTTCGGACTTTCTGTTGGAAGTGTTATAAATCAAGAAATCACTGAACAAGTAAAAACTGCACAAGATGCTCTTGCTTTTGGGGCAAGTATTGGTTTTGTTTATCATATTACAAGCTGGGTTGCTTTGGAAGTGGGATATAAATTTTTAATAGATATAAATCCAAAAATATATAATGAAGTGCTTCTTGGTTTTAGATTTACAATACCAAAAGTTTAGAAAATAATATTATGAATATAGAAGTAAAAGTAACAGCATCAGCCAAATCCAACAGCTTTAAAAAAGAAAATGGAATATATTATATAAGAATATCTGCCAAAGCTATAGACGGCAAAGCAAATAAAGCTATAATAGATTTTTTATCAAGTGAACTTAATTTAAAGAAAAAAGATGTAGAAATATTAAAGGGCGAGAAAAGCAGCAAAAAAATTATTTCTCTAAATATAGACGAAGAAGAATTAGAAAGCTATTTTAGTAAATGATATACTTGTTTGAAAGCTGAATTATATTTACATTGTTTTAGTTTTATTGTTTATGTAAGTTTTTATTTTATTCAACTTTTTCCCGCAGCAAAAAGTTGCAAAAAGTGCAAGTACTATAGTTTTATACGTTTTTTTAATATCTATAAAGTATAATATGATAGATTTATCTTTGTATAAAAATGCAGTTTTTTTGCTTCTTTTATACCAATAAAAGAAGTGGGGGTGCGGGGGCTAGTCCCCGCGAATAATAAAAAACATAAAAATTTTATAATTAATTTTTATCCATATATTCTAAAATAGTTACAAGAATCTACCAAGCAAACTGATAGCCGAAACTTACATATAAATCATTAACAGATACTTTATCAAAAATGCTATTAGGCATTTTTACTGCTAAAGAAATATAAGGCTGACCAGTAAATATATTAAATGGTATAGCAAGCACGCTTAAATCACAGCCCACCTTTAATGCCACAGAATGCATATAATCTTTAGAATAATAAGCTCCCCTATAAGAAAGTGAAGCAAAGAAGTTTTCAAAATATAAATGACTTAAATTAAATTGTGCATCCAAATAACCAAAAAGCTCTATATCACCCGCAAGAAAATAATTATCGCTGTATTTCTGTTGGCTTACATAATTATAAAACTCACTAGGTGCTGCAACATATCTTCCGCCGAAAACCCTTGAAGCACCATTAAATGCTGCAGTAGTATCAAATGCATAAGAACCATAAAAACTTGCTCTAATAGGGGCATATCTTGTTTGAAATAATGTTTTAAAATCTAGAGCAAATTTATTATACCTTACAGAATAAGTAGGATAAAGTGCTATTTGAACTAAGTCATTAAAATATGGTTTATCAGAAGCAGATTTAAATCTAAAAATAGCAGCTAATGTAGTATTTAAAGTCCAAGAAGAAAATTTCCAATTAAAAGCACTTTGATAATAAAGAGGATTGTTATAGTATATTGTATCAGAAAATAATGCTGTAGATATTGTAGGAGCTATATAAAATAATACCTTATCACTCTCTGTAAAGAGATTAAATTGCATATTAATAGCACTGCTTAATCTCCAATATTTGCTGTATGTTGAATAAACTATATCGCTTCCAAATTGAAAATTTATAGGATAAAGCAAATCATTAAATGTCATATCTAATTGAGTTTGTAAAAATTGAGAAGGTATATCATAACCAATCATTAAAATATAAATATTATCAAACTCCACAGAAGATGTAGCAGTAGCTAATCCTATACCATTAAAGAAATATTGAAAAGTATCATTAAATAATGGGAAAGGAAACCATAAAGACCAAGGTTTAATATATTTAAAAGGGTTATGTTTTCCTAATTCCATTTGAGGGGTAAAGTTATATTTCTCTATTGTTTTATCTGTTAGAGTTATATTTTTTGTTTCCGGATTAATAGCAGTATCCTGAGTCATTAGTCTGTCATATTCAGAAAACCTGCCCTTATAATAAACAACATTCTCTCCATTTTCTAAAACATTAACAGATGATAATACGCCTCCGGAATAGTTTTTATTATATAATCTAATTCTATTAGCATTTAAATCTAATTCTCCTAATCTATAAAAACTATCATCATTATTATAAGAAAATAAAAGCCTATTATTTGAATATCTTAAATAACGCACATAATTAAGTGTATTATCTTGTGTATTAACATATTTAAGCGTTTTATTATTATAATCATAAATTGCTATATGCTTTATACCTTTATCTATTATTATTAAAGCTATCCTATTATCATCTATCACTGTGGGAGAAGTATAAGTAATTGTATCATTAGGTTCAAGTAATACTTCTTTATTATTATTTTCATCTATATAAACAAAAGTGGTATTATGCAAATCTTTACCTATACCTATTATGCCGCCTCTAAAAAAGTTAGCATACTGCAAATCATACCATTTTCTTTTTGTTCTTTTTTTTGTTTCTAAATCATATTCTTTTATTATATATCTATAAAGCCCAGCATTATAAGTATAAGATACAATTAATGCCCTTTTGCCGTCTGAAGAAATATCCAAACTCTCAGAACTTTTATCTATTAGAAATTCAAATTTTAAATCTCTTTGATTATTTTCATTATTTCTTGTTTTTTTGTATGAATATAAAGCACCAAGATTAGAATCTATATAATAAAGTGTGTCATTATAAGAATCTATATCTTCAATATATGTTTCTCTATCATTAACCATCAAAGCTTCGCTTGGATTAATATTTTTAACCATAATATAATTTTGAAACTCAGCCCATACATCAAGAAAATCTATATTATAAACTTTTTTAAACGCTCCATAAAACCCAGCATTATATACATTAAACGAAAAAGAGAATTTATGCCTCATAGTATCCCAAAGCTCATTATACTTATCCATACCAAAACGCTCTTGTAAATATTTAGAAAAAAGTCCTCCATATTCATAATACACGTTTCCCCAAGGCTTTTTTTTCCAAAGTCCGCTAGCCTGCATTGGTGTCTTAAACTTGCCTTCATATATATCTTGTCTTAATCTCTGTTTTACAAGAGGGTCATTAGCTCTGCCAAAGCCTTTATAGCTCTCCATACTCACAGTAACACCTTCAAGCATAAACCCGGGTGTATTAATAAAAACAAGTGAAGCCCAACTTCCAAAAATTCTTGTTTGAATACCAGCTTTTTCAGAGTTTAAACTAAGTAAATGCACAAGCTCATGTATAAATGTACCTCTAAAATTATCTTCATCTATGGTAAGCTCGCCAGATTCTGCTGTGTCAAATAATATTATTCTTGGATATGGAACGGGTACTGCTACAGAATTAAATAAATTTATATCAGGAGTAATAACCACTGGAATTTTGCCGTATACTGTGCTATTTAATATTTTAGAATACTCTTCATAAATATCATCAGCAATACCAGCTAATTTTTCAGCACTTCTTCTAGACTCAATAGGAAATATTATTTCAAATTTCTCTGTATTTATTGTATGTAATTGTCTAAATGGTTTGAATATTTGAAGCTGACCATACAATACAGATATAGAAAATATCAATAAAATAAGTATATATTTTTTCATGGTGCAAAATATATATTATTACCTATTTTTGTCAATAATTTGGATTAGTATAATTGTTTAATAGTATTATATTGCATAATTTTTTATTTACTAACTTATAAAAAATATGCTTTTTATATATTGACTTTATTTTTTTGTAGGTTAATATTTTCTCTTGTTTATCTGAAATATTTTTATTTTATCTAATTGTATTAAGCTTTTTGTAAAGCTTTTAAAACGCAAGCAAAAAAGAAGCTGTAATTGTTCAAACATTGTTTATATGTATATTTTATTTTTTGTCGAAACTACAAAACTTTGATGAAATAAAAAATATTACTATCAAAAAAAATAATAATTAAAAATTTATGATAATTAATAATGATGGGGAAAATTATGGAAAAAAATAAGATGTTAGAGCTTACAGAAGGAAATGTAAATAGGGGGCTTATTAATTTGGTAGTGCCTATGATACTCGGCAACCTTTTAAATATAGCCTACAATATAGTTGATACAATCTGGATAGGACAGATGATAGGACCTAAGGGGCTTGGTGCTATTGCTGTAAGTTTTCCTATAATATTAATACTTCAAGCTATAGCTTCCGGCGTTACAGTTGCTTCAAATGTTTTGATTGGTCAATATTTTGGTGCTAATGATAAGGATTCTGTACTTTATATTTCAAGAGTTTCTACAACTATGAGTGTAATACTTGCTTTAGCATTATCAGTATTAGGATACATATTTGCACCTATGCTAATGAGATTTTTAAATGCCGCTGACAGCATAATGGAATACTCTGTTAGCTATTTTAGAATAAGCATGATTGGTTTTCCATTTTTATTTTATTATTTTTTGGTATCTGCTTTGCTTAGGGGAATAGGAGATACTGTAAGACCTCTTATATTTTTAGCTATAGCTTCTATTGTTAATGTAATATTAGACCCTATAATGATAAAGGGGTTATTTGGTTTTCCTGCTATGGGTTTAGACGGGGCTGCTTATGCAACTGTATTTTCTCAAATTCTTTCTGTACTTGTAAGTATAATATATTTAAAATTAAAGGATAGTATTGTACGTGCTAATCCTTTTAGAATTGTTTTTGATGCTCATATTACTAAATTAATGTTTAAGATAGGTTTGCCTTTTGCTGCTATGCAGTTAATAATTTCAATTAGCTGGTTATTTTTAAACAGAATTATTAACACTTATGGAGAAGAGGCTTCTGCTTCAGTTGCTGTATCTATGAGGGTGGATTCTTTATCATTTTTACCGCTTTTAGCTTTATCTGCCGGTATTGCTACTATGGTAGCTCAAAATATTGGTGCTAATAGAATGGATAGGGTAAAAGAGATATATAAAGCCGGACTTAAAATAGGAATTGGGCTTTCTACATTTATGGCAGTTTTTTCTGTATTATTTCCAGAGCTTATAGTAAGATTATTTACTTCAGATATGAGTGTATTAAAATATACAAAAAGTTATATATATGTGGTTATGCCTTCTATAATACTGCTTTCTGTGATGTTTGCTACTAATGGTGTTATTAATGGGGCTGGAAAAACTTTTATACTTATGATATTTGCTTTTGTAGCTCATATACTTATAAGAGTGCCTCTTGCACATTTCTTATCTACAAAGATGGGTTTATGGGGAGTATGGACTACTATGGCTATTGTAAACTTTATTAGTATGTCGCTTATACTTATTTATTATTTTACAGGACATTGGAAAAAAGGAGCTAATATAGCTAGTCATTCTGCTGCCAAAGAAAATGAAGTTTAACAATACTTGAAACATTGAAGTAAATAAAATATACTGTTGTAAATAATTTATTTTGTAATAATTAAGTAATAATTAATAAAGGCTTTTATGCAAAAAATCGACATAGACAATTTAAATCCCATTATAGAAGAGTTGTTAAAATTAAGGGGTATAGTTTCAAAAGAGGATATATTTGACTTTTTCTTTCAAGATATATATTCGCTGTCTAACCCATTTAATATTAGGGATATGAATGCTTTTGTAGACAGGCTAAAAGAGGCTATAGAGTATGATGAAAAAATATTGATATATGGCGATAAAGATGCTGATGGGGTTACTGCTGCTTCTATAATATATAACACTCTTAAAGCTGTTACAAAGAATGTTGAGGCTTTTGTGCCTAATCATGAAGTGGGGTATGGGCTTTCAAAAGATGTTATTGAAGAATATGCTAATTCTGGTGTGAGTTTAATTATCACAGTTGATTGCGGTATATCGAATGTTGAAGAGGTTGAGTTTGCAAGGGAGCATTCTATAGATATTATAGTAACAGACCATCATGATATACCAGAGATACTTCCAAATGCTTATTTAATATTTAATCCTAAACTTTCAAATACCGGTTTTGTATCAAAAAACTTTTCTGGCTGTGCTGTTGCTTTTAAGCTTATGCAGGCTTTTGTTTTTTCTTATACTAAACTTTACAACAAAGACATTATTGTATTAGATTATGAAATAGATAAAAACACTGATAAATTAAAAAGAATAAGGGCATTAAAGGCTACTAATTTTGTTTACAGTGATGATGTGTTTGGATTTGAGCTTGTAAATAATGATAATGCTTACAAGTCTATTTATTTAGATTATTATGAAGAGTTTTTATCAGAAGATGAAGTTTTAGAAGAGTTAGCCAGTTATATGTTTGAGGGCGAAAATGTTGTATTGGTTCTTACGGGCGGAGAGATTAGACTTAAAAAACTTCTTAGACTATATGAAAAATATGAACTTTATTTGCCTGAATATGATAATGTTTATGATTTGCTTCAGTTAGGTGCTAATTATGGGGGCGTTAATATCAAGTCTGTTAAAACATTAGATGAGTTTGCTTTGCTTCTTAAAGTTAATATATATAAATATGATAATATTCTCTATAAAGATTTAATAATAAAAATGGAAATTTTTAAGAGAATGTATTATTTAAGTCAAAAGCAATTGCAAAACTATATAAAAAGAGAATCTATACTTGTATTGTTTGGCACTGTTGCAGATGTTGTACCGCTTATAGAGGAGAATAGAGCTTATATAAAATGTGCTTTGGCAGAATTAGAAAAACCTAATCATATAAGATATAATGTTATCTTAGAGAGAATAAAATTATTAAACACTAAAGTTGATACTCAAGCTGTAAGCTGGAGGCTTGCTCCTTTTATAAATGCTGCGGGTAGAATGGGAAAGCCTGAATATGCTTTAAGGCTTTTAACTTCTGAAACTAAAGAAGAGGCTTTTCAATTGTCTGAAGAAGTTTATAACTTAAACGAAACAAGAAAATCTCTTACAGAAAGCAATTTTAATATAGTGTGCGAATATATAAAAGATAATAATTGTATGTCTTATCCTATCATAATAGTAAAGAGTGATTTGATAGATAGAGGTTTAACGGGGCTTATAGCTGGTAAGGTTTTAAGTCAATATGGAAAGACTGCTGTTATACTTTATGAATCCAAAGAAGATGGGGTTTGTACAGGGAGTATTAGAAGCAGGGGCGATGATAATGCTCGCGATATGCTTGAATATTCAAGCGTTTATTTAGATAAGTTTGGCGGGCATAAAAATGCTGCTGGTTTTACTGTGAGTATAGATAATTTTGAAAAGTTTTCTAAAAAGATTATCAAATATGCTTCGGAAGAGAATTTTAACACTTCAAAAGATGAAAAAAATTATGACTTAGAATTAGATTTTAAAGATATTAATATGCAATTTGCTGAGCATTTAGAATTATTTGAACCCTATGGTTTTGCTAATGAAGAGCCTGTGTTTTTTACAAATAGGGTTACTATAAACTCTATAGAGAAAATAAACAAAAACAATAAGATTCATTTAAAACTGCAATTACAAAAAAACAGCAGCAGAGTTAGTGCTATAATTTGGAGTTCATCTGAAGAAGAGTGTTCTAAATTGGAAGCTTCAAATTTTATAAACATTTCATACAAGATAAAAATAAATAGATTTAATGGCAGCAAAGAAGTAAAGATTTATATAGAGAATTATGAGATAAATTAAAATAATTTTTAAATGTGTTTTATAACATAATTAAGGAAATAGTTTTGTAAATTTTTTTATTGTTCTTTTTCCCGCCTTTGCACCACAGGCACTCCCTTTGGTCGCCCTGAAGGACTCCTTTCAGTCGCGGTGCGGACTTCGTCAGAGAACCAAAAAGTGCAAGTGCTTTAGCTTTGTATGTTTGGAATATGTATAAACTACATTGTAATACTAACATTTCAGGCTGAAAAATTGCAGTTCTTTTGGTTCTTTTATACCAATAAAAGAACTAGGGGTGTGGGGGCTAGTCCCCACAAACAAAAAACTTAAAGAATAAATTTTTAGTATATATTGAAATAATTATTTTTTATAATTTTTTTATTGTTCTTTTTCCCGCAGCAAAAAGAACCAAAAAGTGCAAGTGCTTTAGCTTTATATGTTTGGAATATGTATAAACTACATTGTAATACCAACATTTCAAGCTAAAAAATTGCAGTTCTTTTGGTTCTTTTATACCAATACCGAGTAGGTGCCTATCGGCAAAAGAACTGGGGTGCGAAAGCCCTGCAAACATCAAAATTTTAAAAATATAAAATTGACTGCACAGGAGCCAGACATATTGCAGTTAGGAATTCCTTAATTTCTTAAAGTATAGCATAGGTGTATCATAATTTAAA
>NZ_CAKVGN010000056.1 GCF_934747485.1 uncultured Brachyspira sp.
AAAGTTGAAAAACAGTTGGAAATTATATATAATTTAGCAAGAAAGGAGCTTTTTTAGTTATCTAGGACAGCCCCAAAAATTTTAATTATTAAATAAATATATGATTAGAAAATTACTTTGCATTATTTTTATAACATCATTTTGCACAAATCTATTTTCGCAAATTACAAGAAATGAAATAACAGAAAAATATATAAAAGAAAATATAGCCGTATTTGAAATACAAGATGTTTCTACAGGATACAGTAAAGATTTAGGAAATAAAGTTACAACATTAATAGAAAATTCCCTCATTAGAATGAAAAGGTTTAATATAGTAGATAGAAAAAATTTAGATAAATACTTAAAAGAAATGGAGCTTCAATTAACAGGAATTACAGATAAGCAAGTTATAGAAATGGGAAAAATATACGGATACAGCAAGGCAATTACAGGAAAGATAACTCATTCAAGCACCAGATACGATTATGACAGCTATGACGGAACAGGAACAATATATGCTGATGTAGATTTGGTTTTACAAATAGTTGATGTTTCTACAACAAAAATATTATACTCTTCAAAAATAAGCGGTTCTAGCTATTATTCTATAGACAGATATCCATCGCAGGCTTTTAGAGATGCTGCCATTGATGAAGCTTGTAATGATTTGGTTTATAAAGTAGCCAACAAAATGAGAAATATTTTCAAAATAACTTTAAAAATATCTGATATTACAGACGGAAATATTATACTTTTGGCAGGATATGATCAGGGACTTAGTAAAAACACAAGATTTAAAGTATATTCAAAATCTGAAGATATAATTCTGCCGTCTGGAAATGTTATAGAGGGTCAATATAAAGAAAAAGGTACTTTAAGAATAAAAGATATGGGAAGTGAATATTCTGTAGCAACCATATCAAGAGGAAAAAATATACAGGTAGGAGATATTGTAAGAGAAACCTATATAGGTAATTTTATTTTTGGGTTTAATATAAATTATGCTTCCTACAAGATTAATCCTTTAGTAAAAGAGTTTCAAAGCACAAACTCTGCTGGTAAAATAAAAGTAAACCTAAATAAAAATGACTACGCTTTAGGAATGCATCTTAAATTCGGGTATGATTTTCAGCTATTTTCTCCTAATATGAGTATGGGACTATTATTTGGCGATTTTTTCAAAACAAGCTATGGAATTGATACAAGATTTAATTTTGATATAAACATAAAAATATACCAGGAAATATTAAGATTCGTATTAACTCCATATGTTGGTCTCGGTGTAACTTTTACAGATATAGGCGAAGTATATGGCGGAGATTATAGAGATGGAAATCTATTAATATCAAACGAAACAAAAATACGCTCAACAGATATAATGTTGGGTATTGGATTTTTAGCAAATATACAGTATAATATAACTGATACATTAGGCATTAATGTGGCAGCAGGATATAGATTTTATACCAAGCCAATTAATGCTGGAACATATTATGAAGATAATAGCTTTAATATGCCTGAAGAGATACAAACAGTCAATCTAACAGGATTAGAGTTTATGGCAGGAATATATGGACTTTTTTAAAAGCATAATACTATTTTTATTATTTGCTAAAATATCTTTTGGAGCTTTTTATTTTGCACCTTCAACAAATATGCCAAGCACTAATAGTATAGAAAGCAAAACTCCTATCATAGAAAATAATGAAATACTTAGCTCTGAATACAGCATAGATACTAATAGTGTTAAATCTATATTTGAAATGAAAGGAACAAATATTATAAATCAAAATGGCGTTATAAGCTCATCTGTAATACCAGAAGAACCATATAGAAGCAACCCTTTTAGATATACAGAAGTAACTTTTATATTAGCAGGATTTTTGTCATATAGTTATGCTTCACTTATAGTATTCGGACTTGATACTATAGAAAACTCATTTGTTCAGCCATCAACAAGCGGAAGGTCGAGATATAAATCCTTATGGGTGTCCGCTACAATATTTGAAATTACAGCTGCGGTTATATTTGGTGCTACAGTTGCTTATGATAGCTATCAGAGAATTTACGGTAAGAAAAAAGATGGATTGAGCTTTAATTTTGTGCCTTATTATGAGCCGTTTCAAAAAGATGCTGGAATAATGTTTAGTTTTAACTACTCTTACAATTAACTACATTACTGCTGCTATGTTTCTTGATGAAAATATGTCTATTAACAAATAAAACATAAATAATAAAACTAATAGCTAAAAATATAGCTAAAATAATAACTCCTTTAGAATTAATAACTGCCATTTCATTATCATTCTCTATATATTCTTCAGAGCTGTAAACGCTGTAAGAATCTTTGTTATTATCACGTAATATTTTTACTATTTTTTCATTTTTAGAACTATCTAAATATCCAAATGTCTTAGCATATGAGAGTATATATTCTCTGTCATTTGTAAGTCTATCTATATTATTTAATATCTTTTTCTTTTTTCTATCAAGTTCTTCTATTCTTGCCTTCTTTTTTTCTATAGCCTGCTTTTGCTTATCTATATTAACAAAACCCTTAGAACTAAACACGAATAAAAAAATCATCAACATTAAACCAATTACTACTATACTATAAAAAATTTCTGCTCTGAGCCTTATATTAAATTGCATAATCATTAGAACCTTATAAAATATACACTTTATTATCGGAAGTAAAATCTAAAAATTAATTATGCCAATATTAAAATATCAGTATTCTACTATTTTTTCTCCATATTCTAATCGTAATTTCCTATCAGCCATGCTCGCAATAGACAAAGAATGCGTTACAATGATTAGAGTAGATGAAGTTTTTTTAGTCATATCCCATAAAATCTCTCTAATAATTTCAGCATTTTTTTTATCCAGATTTCCTGTAGGCTCATCAGCCAACACAACCATAGGACTATTAATTAAAGCCCTCGCAATAGCAACCCTCTGTGCCTCTCCGCCTGAAAGCTCCCCTATCCTATGATGCATTCTATCTTTAAGCCCCACAGTATCAAGCAATTCTTCTGCCTTTAAGCGTGCATTTTTTTTATCATATTTTAACATTAAAGCAGGTATCATCACATTTTCTATAGCACTAAACTCTCCAAGCAAATTATGAAATTGAAACACATAACCCAAAGACTTGTTCCTAAACTTAGCCAACTGCCCCTCATTCATCTTTCCTATATTGTTGCCGTTTATATTAATGCTTCCCGATGTAATATCATCTATACCGCCTATGAGGTTTAAAAGTGTAGTCTTACCGCTTCCAGATTCTCCGGTAATAGCCAATATCTCATTTTTATAAATATCCAAACTTATAGATTTTAATACTTCAACTTTTGGAGGTCCAACATATGTTTTTACTAACTTGTCTATACTTATTAAAACTTCTCTATTAGTAATATTGCTATTCATATTATTATTCATATCTCAACACCTCAGCAGGTTTATATTTGCTTGCTATATATGCAGGTATTATAGCAAATAAAACAGAAAGTAAGAATGATATAGAAGCAACCATAAAAACTTGTGAAAAACGCACTATTGAAGGAAGCCCATTGCTTACATAATAAATATCAGGCGGGAAGAAATCAGGTACAATAGGCACAGTTATAGAAGGGCTTATATGTGTTGGTATAAACCATATAATGCTTACTATAGACTGTAAAAATGCCCTTATAAACTCTAAAGTTTCATTTACATAACTTGCAAGAAGTATTCCAAATATCACTCCTAATATAGTGCCAACGCCTCCTATTATAGCCCCTTCCAAAAAGAATACTTTAGCTACATTTGAAGGTCTTAAGCCAAGAGTCTTTATTATGGCAATATCTCTTCTTTTATCTTTAACAAATATTATCTGGCTTGATGCTATGTTTAATGCTGCTATTAGTATTATAAAAGATAATATTAAACCAAGCATAAGCTTTTCTGTATGAAGTGCCTGAAAAAAGTTTCTGTCAAAAAGCATCCAAGGCATAACATTATAAAACTGCTTTAATGATAAATCTATATCTTTTGCAACCTTATCTGCATTAAAGAAATTATTTATTTTCACAGCTACACCTGTTACACCGCCTTCATACCCCATCATAGCCTGCCCTGTTTTTAGAGGTACTATCACCATTTTACTGTCATATTCATAATAGCCTGTTTTATATATTCCCTTTATTGTAAAAGTTGTTTTTTGAGGTCTAAACCCTTTTTCAAAACTTCCAGAAGCAGAAACTATATCTATAGTGTCGCCAACAGATAAAGCATAATCATCTGCCATCTCAGAGCCTATCAAAGCATCATTAGTACCTAAATTTTTATTGTCCCCCTCTATAAAATTGAAATACTTAATAAAGTCCCTGTCTTTTGTAAATATATCATCTTCAAATGAACGGACTGTAATTAATGTAGTAAAAGTATATGTACGCATTATTGAAGGAAGAACTATATAAGGGTAAATACTTGTTATCTCTTTATTGTCTTTAATATTATCTACAACATACTCATAGTTTAAAAGCGGCTGATCCCCATAGGCACTGATATTTATATGAGCCCTCATTCCAAGTATTTTATCTCTTATATCATCTTGAAAGCCATTCATAACAGATAAAACAGTAATCATTACCATATCGCCCACAAGTATGCCGAGTATACATATCACTGTAATTATAGAAACAAATGAAAACTTCTTTTTAGCTTTTAGGTATCTCACACCTAACATTAATTCTAATCTCAAAAGAAAACTCCAAAAAATTAAAAGTAATTTAATTGATAGTTTAATTATACTGAAAATTTTTAACTTTGTCAAAAAATCTATTTTAAGTTTTTTGTTTGTGGTGGCTTTGCCCCCTGCGAAGCGTGCCCGGAGGGTGCACACCCCCACTTCTTTTGCGACCAAAGGGAGTGCCGGCGGCGTGACCCAAAGAAGCAAAAAGACTGCATTTTGATGAAGTATTACTTATGTATAATCAAAATACAATATATTGTTTATATATTATCTAAATATAAAGCTAAAAACTTGCACTTTTTGCAACTTTTTGCGGCGGGAAAAAGTTGATAAAATATCTATAAAAATAACATAGTTGTTTAGGTATATAAATTTTTAAACTATATTTACACAGAAGTAGTTTTTAATAAGTATAATACATAAAATATATACACTACTAAAAATATAATTCCCTTTACCTTGTTTAAACTTCTTCCTCTTAAAGTAAATAACAACAATATTAAACCGCTTAAAACCATAATAATATAGTCTATTAAATAATTTTGTGCAGCAGGTAAAACTATTCCTCCAAACTTAAATGAAGCTATAGAAGATATGCCAAGCACAGCACCAACATTAAAAATATTGCTTCCAACAATGTTTCCTATAGATATATCAGCTTCTTTCTTTGAAGCAGCTATAACACTTGTAACCAATTCTGGTATGCTTGTACCAACGGCAACAACTATAAAGCCAATAATATGCTCGCTTATAAAATTTCTAAATATTCCAGTAACACCTTTCAAAAATATATCCGAACCAACAGCAAGAGCAAATATTGACAACACAATTTTAAATATAGCCCTATATATACTATATGTCTTTGTAGATGATGAGACCTCTTTTTCAAATATAGCAAGCTCATCTTTATCTTTAGATACAACAGTATATAAATAATAAACATATATGCATAGCAAAACTAAAAGTATTACACCCTCTGCAACAGATATCTTATCACCAATTAAACTCTTAGTATTAAAATTAAATAAAGTAACAAATAATACAGCATACATTATAAACATAGAAAGCATAGATACATGATAAGATTTTTTACCCGCTGCCATATCCATAAATAAAGCAGATACCCCAAGCACAAATACTATATTAAATATATTGCTCCCAATAACATTACCAACCGCAATAGCACTCTCTCCCCTCACAGCACCAAATAAACTAACAAAAAGTTCAGGCATAGATGTTCCCATTGCAACAACTGTAAGCCCTATCACTATAGGAGGAATCTTTAATTTGTTTGCAATCATCACGCTGCCATCAACTATATATGTACCTCCAAGATATAATAGAAGTATTCCTGCAACTGTAAAAACTATATAGAGTAAAATATTTGCCATATATAAAATTATCCTTTAATTATTATTATTTTCTGTATTGTTATTGCCTTCCATATCAGCTTTGTTATTTTTATTATTTTTTTTGGCTATAATAGATATTATTAAATAAATTATAAATATTATAAGTATTGCTATTATTAAAGCAGTAGAAAACCACAATGGAAATAATACCCAACCCCAGCCCCAAGTAACAGCATTAAATAGTTTTAGTATTATAAATATAAAAGTTAAAAATACTAAAAAAGCTACAGCTATATTAAGAATAGGTAATTTATTTTTTGTTTGTGTGCTTATATCATTTGTTTTTGAATTATCTTCAGAATTGCTTTCAGTATTTTCTTTAGTTTCTGCATTTTTATTTTTATTAAAAAACAATGAATAAAAAATAATAGTACCAATAATTAAAATAGCTTCCAAAATTAGAAGTAATACAATATCTCTCCAATTAAAAATAATAGTATTACTCAAGTTTAACAGAGTTAATGCTATTATGAGAAAAGGAAGCAATTTACAAGAAATATTTAAAATATTCCTTAAAAAATATAAACTAGCCATTGTAAATACATTTTTTATAGTATTAGCCTTCATAATAAAACACCTATTATTATTTTAATAGTATTTATTATAATGATATTTTTAATTAAATTCAAATTATACAAACTTAAAAATAATCAAGTTAAGGTAGTAATTTCCGACTTAATTAACATAATACAATATAAAACATAAAAAGGATAAAAAATATGCAAATTTTCAGCGTAGACTATTTACCTACAAACAATTATGAATTATTAGGTTTAGTTAAAGGTAATATTGTACAATCAAAACATATAGGAAAAGATATATTAGCTTCTTTAAATACATTAGTCGGCGGTGAAGTAACAAGCTACACAGAAATGATAAATGAAGCAAGAGATATAGCTACAAACAGAATGATAGAAGAAGCTAAAAAACTTGGAGCTAATGCAATAATAGGAGTTAATTACAGCACTTCTTCAGTATTGCAGGGCACTACAGAGGTTGTTGCTTACGGCACAGCTATTATATTAAAATAAAAAATCAATTAAAAAAACAAAAAAATTTTTTAAAAAGGAAATTAAATGAGAAGACAAAGCACAGAATTTGAAGATTTAGATATGAATGAAGAGGCTTGGCGTATATTTAGAATAATGGGCGAGTTTGTTGATGGTTTTGAAACTATGTCTATATACAACAATGCCGTTACAATGTTTGGAAGTGCAAGAACAAAGCCGGATCATCCGCATTATAAATTAGCTTATGAAACTGCAAAATTATTGGCAGAAAACAAATATGATATCATTACAGGCGGAGGTCCTGGAATAATGGAAGCAGGAAACAAAGGAGCTTTTGATGCTAATGGAAACTCTATTGGCTTATGCATAGAATTGCCTTTTGAACAAAAAACTAATCCCTATGTAAAAGAAGAAATTAAGTTTAGATATTTCTTTGCAAGGAAAGTTATGTTTGTAAAATATGCTAAGGCTTTAGTTGTATTTCCGGGCGGATTTGGTACTATGGACGAAATGTTTGAAACACTCACCCTCGTACAAACTAAAGTATTAAATAAAATACCAATAATTGTACTTGACAAAAAATTTTATACTGGGCTTATGAATTGGATAGAAAAAGATATGATTAATGAAAAGTATATAGACAAAGATGATTTAAATCTTATGCATCATACTGATGACCCTAAGGAAGTGCTTAGTATAATTAATAATTTTTATAATAGAAAATAAACAAAATTATGTATAAAGTTTTTGTAATTATTTTTATTTTCAGCAACTTTCTATTTGCACAATTAAAAGGGCTTCCAGAGTTTTTTAATTTGGACGGATATAAAAGCCTTAAATTTGGAATGAATATAGAAGAAGCTAATAACAAAATTACAAATTATAATACAGAGTTATATGCTAACTTTCATCAAGAAGTTCAATTAAATGAAAGCACTGTTTTAAATATATATAAAAACGTTGATGATAAGTTGGCATATTATCTATATTTTTATAATGACTATCTTTATAGAATAGAAGTATGTAATCATATAGGCTATAGTTATAACAACAATGATTTTTATTACCCTTCTCAGGCAACTGATATAGAAGACATAAAAGAAAAAATAACATTCAAATATGGCAACTCATCTTCAACAGATATAAAATATTATTCATACTACAATAAACCTTTTGAAGAATACACTATATGGTGGTATTCAGATTTATCAAGCGTATCATTGTATGTAAAGCCTGATTTGAATAGTTTAGATAAAACTATAAAACTATATTCATATAGACTTTCTTTTTATGATGAAACAAAATTAAAAGAAATTTATAATTAAAAATATAATTTACAGATATTTTAATTTTAAAAAATTAATGTTTTAAAACTCTCTTTTACTAAATTGTTAGCATATTTTTAATATTATAAAAAAATAAAAAAATCTAAAAAAATACTTGACAAAAATATTATTTTAATTTAGCATGAAAATATAATTTTTGGAGAGTATGTTATATGCTTTGTGCATCATTCAATAAAACTAAGCATTCCCAAATGCTTTACTTCTTTTCTCCAAATCATAAATTTATCAAATCAAAAAAATCTATAAAATTCAGGCGTTAATAGTCTTATATATCCACTATTTTATTAATTAAACATTATTAGTATTTTAATTTTTTTAAGGAGTATACTATGACAGGTTCATGGGTTATAGACTATTTTTTGTATGGCTGTGTGGTTTTGATTATAGTACCATTAGCAGCATTTTTATATAAAACAGTAAATGATAAAAATAATAGTAAAGGAGATAAAAAATGATGGTTGGAAATTGGATTATATTAATATTGGCATCTTTAATTTTGATAGCAATTGGTTTTTGGACACAATTAAAAATAAAAAAGGGAAGCTCTGAAGGATTTTTACTCGGAGCAAAATCAATAGGGGCTTTTGTTGGTGCTGGTACATTGATGGCTACAGGTTATAGCGGTTGGGGTTTTATCGGTTCTCCCGGCACTACTTATGCTTATGGAGCTATAGAGATATTCGCTAACTTCTTCTTTGCTCCTGCTATTACTTTCGGAACATTATTTTTTGCTGGATTTATGAAGAAAAAAGCTCAGGAAGCCGGAGGTTTTACTGTACCGGAATATATTGCTAAAACTCATAATGGAGATAAAACTCAAAAGAGAATAGTTCATGGTCTTGGCGGAATTGCTACTTTTGTATTTTTATCTGTATATATAATAGGGCAAATAAGAGCTATAGGGTTAGTTGCTTCACAGTGGCTTGGAGTATCCGAACATTTAGCCTCTATAATACTTATGATTGTTATTATAATATTTACTGTTCAAGGAGGATTACTTGCCGTTGCTATTACTGATACTATAATGTGTATTGGTATGCTTGTAGCTTCTATAATAGTTTATCTTACAATAATAAAAGATGTTTCTATGACTGAGCTTATCAATACTGTAGGAGCTATTAAGCCGGAGTTTATTAACCCTACAACATCTAATCCTTATGGAGAAGGTAAATATAAAGTATTTTTGGTATTCATATATGCATTTTTATTTACTACAACATTGCCTTATATGTCTGTGAGATTTTTATCATTCAAAGATAAGATTAATATTCCTGCTATGGCTTTGATAATGGCACCTATGGGTATAATATTAAGTTTAGTTCCAATAGTTGGGCTTTATATGTTTTATAAGAATCCTAATCTTCCTAACCCCGACAGTGCTATGCCTGTATTTTTAACTTCATATCTTCCGCCTGCTATTGGAGGAATGATTATATTGTTTATATTATTTGCTATGCTTTCTACAATAAGCTCTGTATTACAAGCATTAGCTTCTTCTCTCTCTCATGATTTATTTGTAGCATTTACTGATAAAGCAGATAAAAGCAGCACTATAATAAACAGAATAGGAGTAATATTTACTGGTGTTTGGGGACTTGTATTAACTTATATAGCTCCTCAAGGCATGCTTAATCAAATAGCATACATTGGAACAGGCGGGCTTATTGCTATGTTTGTTGGACCTATTATGATGAAACCGTTCATACAGGCTAATATTACTGCTTGCTTACTTTCTATGATTACAGGTTTAGTAACAAGTACAATATTTATATTAAAATTAAATGTTGGTTGGGTAGAGGCTCCTATATATGCTGGATTATGTGCTTGTTTTGTATATATACTTTCTGCATTGCTAATTAAAGAAAAATCAGAAGAAAAAGAATTTAGTAAAGATAAAACAACAAATATTGAAAATTGTATAGACTCTGTTGCAGATAACGTTGATTAATAATAAACAATAATAGTAGGAAAATAATATTTATTTATCCTACTATTATTTTAATTTATAATTTCTAGTTTTTTATAATAAAAAATATATTTATTTTTAAGTCTATTAAACGCACGTTAAATAACTTATTAATATATAATTAAATTATAATTTACAATTAATCATATTTTATAATGTCGCTTACCGTGCGGTGTGATTTTTATTAAACTTTATTAAATTAAAATAGCTTAGATTTTAAATAAAATATATATCTAAAATCTATTTACACACCCCACCCTATATATTTGCTGCCTTTATTGTCATTTTTGTTTCTATTTCTTTTAAAACTCAAAAAGAATTATTAATTACCCGCCCAAGTGTTATTTAAATTTTATGCTTTATAACCGCACGCAAAACGAGCAGAAAATATATAATTAAACAAGGATTATAATTTTTATTGTAAATGAATAGAATATTAACCGTGCGTTTTTTAAATTAATTATTTGTTTATATAATAAAAAAGAGTATGTTAGGCACTATTTCTAAAACATACTCTTTTAATAATTATTCTTAATTATAATAAATTATTCTTCTTCTCTAAGCTTGAAATATTCAATAGATTTTGTTAAATCTCTTGATTCTTCCAATAGAGATTGTGAAGCAGCTGTAGCCTCTTCTACTAAAGCAGCATTTTTTTGTACAGAGCTATCCATTTCCATAATAGCTAAGTTTATTTGTTCCACACCTCTTTTTTGCTCTTGTGAAACATTATTTATTTTTTCCATAATATCAGCCGCTTTATCCATTTTCTCTTCCAACTCTATAAATATACTTTGAGATTCTTTTACACTTTCAGTAGCTAAAGTAACTTTATCATTACTGTCATTAATAAGGTTAGTAATATTTTTTACAGATTCCTGAGCATTTTGTGCTAAGTTTCTTACCTCAGAAGCAACAACAGCAAATCCCCTTCCTTGCTCTCCTGCACGTGCTGCCTCAACAGAAGCATTAAGAGCAAGTATATTTGTTTGGAAAGCTATATTTTCTATAAGCTTGGTAATATCCATAATTTTACCGCTAGCTTCATTAACATCATTCATCTTTATAACACTTTCTTTAACTATATTTCCAACTCTGTTTATATATTCTTTAGCCTCCATAACCATTTGAGAGCTTTTTAATACACCATCAGCAGATTCATTTATATTGCTCGCTATTTCATTCATAGAAGAAGCAGTTTCTTCCAAACTTGAAGCTTGCATTTCAGTTCTGCTTGCAAGGTCATTATTTCCGCTCAAAACTTCATTTGCAGCAGTAGATACATGCTCAGCAGAGTTTTTAACAGTTTGAACTATTTTATTAAGGTTAGTTATAGTATTTTGCATACCCTTAGCTATAATTCCCCATTCATCAGTTAATGCCAAGAACTGTGCAGGCGGATTCCAAGATATATCTCCGTTTGATAATTTAGTCATATCTTGTGCTAATAGATAAATAACATTGCTTACTTTCTTTTTGATGATAAGCGGAGTAAGAACAAATGCTACAATCATAATAATTAATGAAATAATAATAATTCTATTTCTTATATTGTTGCTTTCTCTAAAGATAACATTGTTTGGAACAAGCAATTTTAGTCCCCAATACTGTCCTGATGTAAGTTCTAATGGTACAAATGTATATGTAACATTATTTTTTAATTTTGCACTATAAGCAGAGAAGTTTGTTGATACTCCTTTATTGATTTGGTCTAATACATTATATTGTTTATAATAATCATAAGCTGCATATAATTGTTTAGCTACATTATTTGTATCTTGTGCATCATATAATATATTTCCGTCGCTATCAAATAATGAAGCTTCAGCTCCGTCAAAAGGCTGTATATTTGCTACTAAAGAATTAATAGAAGAAACTAATATATCTGTAGTTATAACCCCAATAACATTTCCATTATTTCTAATAGGTACACACCAACTAAATATTTGCTCTTTTTTAGTTCCAAACAACAAATATTCATATATAGGTGTAATATAAGGTTTTCCTGTTGATAATGGTTTTGTTATATAATCTTCTGTTAATTCTTGAGATGTAAAACCTCTAGATTCTTTTTGATTTCCGCTTCTAGCAACATAATAGCTAAATTGACCATTTGCTGCAGAATATTTTGGGTCATTTATGTAATTTATGTCATCTCCTACATAATTTGGTAAGAATGTAATAGACATTCCGCATACATTTGGATGCATTTTATCCAAAAAGTTATTTATCATGTTTTCATATACTGTTCTTGTTCTAGTACCATCATTATATAATGTTTCAACATCATATTGTAAACCTGTTGTATATAATAATTCCTCTCTTAAGAAAAATTGTAATATAGTAGCTTCACCTGTAGAACTTTGTTCAAGAACTTTATATGATAAATCTTTAGTGATAGTGCTTACAGATTTTACATTTATAGCACCGGAAACAATAATCATCAGCAAAAATGGAATTAAGATAACGGCACTGATTTTTGCCTGTAAATTTAATTTTTTAAACATACTTATCTCCAATATATTTTACTAAAAAATACATATTTATATATTTTCGTCATTAGTTTTTTAAAATAAACTACATCTATTAAATTGTTGTTATTCTAAACTTTTTATCATTTTTTTCAATATTTTTTATAAGTTTTTTAAAGAAAATATAGAACATAGTTACAGTAGTTAATACGGCTATAATATCTGCTATAGGCTCAGCCAAAAGTACCGCCATAACCTTATTTTCAAAAAATATTGGCAGTATAAAGATTAAAGGTATTAGAAGTATAACTTTTCTTAAAATTGCTAAAAAAGCCGAAATCTTAGCATTACCCAAGGCAACAAAAGTTTGCTGACATGCCGATTGTGCTCCAAGTATAAGAGAGCTTGCCATATATATTCTTAAAGCCCATATGCTATAATTAATTAAAGATTCATCGCTTGTAAATATCCTAACGAATAAATATGGAAAAAACATAGAAATTATCCACATTAAAGTAGAAAACATTATACTGCTTATAAGAAGTATTTTAAAAGTATTTTTTACTCTGTCAATATTGTTAGCTCCGTAATTGTAGCTTATTATAGGCTGAGAGCCTTGAGTTAAACCATATATTGGAAGAAAAGAAAATTGCATTATACTGCTTAATATAGTCATAGCACCAACAGCTAAATCTCCTCCATATTTAAATAAAGAAGTATTAAAAGATACAAATAAAATACTCTCTGTAAATTGCATAATAAACGGAGAAAAACCTAATGCCAAACATGGAAGTATTACATTAGGATATATTTTTAAATATTTAACTTTTAATTTTAATAAAGTCTTTTTGGAAGTCATAAAATATAGTATCCATAAACAAGACACAGCCTGAGAAATTATAGTAGCAAGTGCAGCACCTCTAACATTCATATTAAATCCAAATATAAATATAGGGTCTAATATTATATTGCAAATAGCTCCTATTAAAACTGTAAACATACTTGTTTTTGCTTTTCCTTGTGCTGTGATAAATGCATTTAAGCCTAATGCTAATTGCACAAATATGGTTCCTACGGAATATATTCTCAAATATCTCAAAGCATAAATAATAGTATTTTCGCTCGCACCAAATAATAAAAGAAGCGGCTTAGCAAATATCAATAAAAATATAGTAATTGTAATAGCTATAATTATTAAAGCCATAGCAGAATTTCCTAATATTTCTTCTGCTTTATCATAGCTTTTTTTACCCATCATAATAGAAGCACGCGGAGCTCCGCCCATACTAATAAGGTATGCAAATGCTGATACTGCCATTATTATAGGCATAGTAACCCCTACACCTGTTAAAGCAATGGCTCCAATATCCTCAATATGACCTATATACATTCTATCAACAACATTATATAAAACATTAATAATCTGTGCCAATATAGCAGGTATTGATAATTTGAATAATAATCTTCCAAGAGGTTTAGTGGCTAATTCTATTTGTTTTGTATTTTCCATTTAAGATACCCTTTTATATTATTATTTCCAAAAAGCCCCTACTCTCTTTTTAGCATTTTCTTTCAAGTCATTATAATATAATGCTATATCAAATACATGATAATTCCCTTTTTCAAACATATTATCAATATAAAAATCATCTGCGTTAATAGAATCACATTTTATAACACCTCTTTTTTTGTCAACTTTAGCACTTGCAAAATTACTTACAATGTTATAATTAGTTCCCGCAAAAAAACAAGAACCCAAACTTTTTTCTTTTGAAGCCTCATCTTCTTCTAATGTCCAAGTAATAGGGTTAATAGCTATAGCTCCATCAAGAAGAGTTGGATTATAACCGTTAAATGCTGAGCTTTCTACGTCGTAAGAAATTATTACCCCAGTATCATATTCACTTTTTGCAAATCTTAAATGCGGGTTCTCTATTAAATCATTTGTTGTAACAGAATATCCTATAATATATGCAGCTACCAATCTATTATTTAGGTTTTCATTAGTTTTAAAATAATCTATTAATATTTCTTTTATCATCATGGCACCCTGTGAATGCCCCATCAATATAAAAGGTTTATTGTTATTATAATTTTTAATAAAATAATCAAATGCTGCTATCACATCTTTTTTTGGTATGTTGTTAAAATATTTTTCTTTGTTTTTTATATTGTTATTTGTATCTAATATATATAATGCATCTGCTTGTCTATAAAAAGGAGCATATATGTTGCCTACTTCTTCAAATATAGTGCTTTGAGATATTAGTGCATTTGTGGCATTTTCTCTCATAGGCTTAAAATCTATAGGGCATACAAAGTCTTTATTAGTGCCATCTCCATACCATACTGTTGGGTACAAATAAAATACATCAACTTCATTGTTTTTATCTTCTGATATTTGAAGCCAGTTATTTTTATCAGAGTAATCTATATTAGTTTCTTTACAGCTATAAAGCAAAATACTTAATAATAATGTAAGTAATAAAAATCTATTCATAAATGAAATTCCTCTTATTTTTAAGATATATTATAAATTATAATTTTTATATACTCAACCATCATTTTTGTATATTTATTATAAAAAATTTAATGTTTTGTTTAAAGTTATATTTTTTAATTAACATAATTATATATAAAACTTTGCTTGAAACATAACTTTTTTACAATTTTTATAGCTGATTTTAAAAAATGCATATAATATACTTTTACTCTCATTTGCAAAAAACAATGAAAAATATTTTTTATTTTATTATTGACTACTTTTCTATTCATTGTATCATAAATCTATTATGATAAACAAAATATTATTTAATTGCGAAAAAGTATTGCAATACAATTTTAAAAATAAAAACTATCTCCTTGAAGCTATAACTCATAGAACTTTTGCAAATGAAAATGGAAACATGAAATATAATCAGCGTCTTGAGTTTTTGGGTGATTCTGTGCTTTCTCTTATAATATCAGAACATATATATAAAGAATACAGCAACGTAAAAGAAGGAAAACTATCAAAAATTAAATCTTATTTAGTTTCTCAAAATACTTTAGCTAATATATCAAGAAAATTAAAGCTTGGAGAGTTTCTTTTACTTGGAAAAGGAGAGGAAGCTTCAGGCGGAAGAGAAAGGGATAATATGCTTGAAGATTTATTTGAAGCTATAATTGGAGCAATATATTTAGATTCAAATTTGGAAAACACAAAAAACTTTGTTATGAGAGTTTATAAAGATATATTAGATAAATTAGATATTAATAATTTTGATAAAGATTATAAAACTATATTTCAAGAGTTTATTCAAAAGAAATATAAAATTAGTCCTATATATAAATCGTTTGAATATAATGAAGATTGTAGTATAATGTTCAAATCTGAAGTTTATGTAAAAACAGATTTATACGGCTTTGGAATTGCCAAAAATAAAAAAGAAGCAGAGATGCTTGCCGCAAAAAATGCCATAAGCAACATTGAAAAAATAGACAACTAATTAAAGGATATAAAAATGAATAGAATAAAGATAGCACCATCTATATTAACAGCATCTTTTGCTAATTTAGAATCTACTATAAAAGAACTTGAAGAAGCAGGAGCTGATTATTTGCATTTAGATATAATGGATGGAAGTTTTGTTCCTCAAATAACATTCGGCTCTAAAATTGTAGCGGATATAAAAAAAATTACATCATTGCCTCTTGATGTTCATTTAATGATAGTAAATCCGGAAAAACATATTGATGATTTTGCTAAGGCTGGGGCTGATATAATTAGCGTACACTATGAAGGAAATATTCATTTACATAAATTAATAATGCAAATAAAATCACACAATATAAAGGCAGGTATTGTTCTTAATCCTTATACAAGAGTTGATGTTATAGAACCTCTCATAGATGATATTGACAATGTTCTTATAATGTCAGTTAATCCCGGTTTTGGAGGTCAGAAGTTTATAACAAAATCAATAAAAAAAATCGAAGAGACAAAAAAACTAATAGGACAAAGAGATATTATAATATCCGTTGATGGAGGAATTAATCTAAGCACTCATAGTGATGTTATAAAAGCGGGGGCAAATTTTCTTGTTGCAGGAAGTGCTATAATAGACAGCAAGGATAAAAAAGAAACTATCAAACAACTAAGAAATTATTAGACTTGTTTAAAATTAGTTGAATAATCTTCAATATAATTTTAGTATAAATTATGTTTTGTATGCCGTGTAATTTGTAATTCTAATATATAAAATTGTAGCCTTTTTGCTTCTTTGTGGTACGCCGCAAGGGCACTTCCTTCGGTCGCAAAAGAAGTGGGGTGCTACCCTAAGGGCACGCTTCGCAGGGGGCAAAGCCCTTAAAATATATTAATTTAAAGAAATAATTTTTAATGTTAATATTATGTTAAAAAATTAAGTTCATAAAAATTCTATTGTTCTTTTTCCCGCAGCAAAAAGAACCAAAAAGTGCAAATATTTAAGTTCTTATCTTACGTTTAGTCAAAGTGCAAGTTCATAAAATAATATTATTTTTCTTATATTCTATAGCCTCATTTACTATAGGAACTAATGTTTCAAAATCAAGAGGTTTTTCTATAAGTCTAAATACACCTTCTGCAATAATCTCTTTAACCATATCAGTGTTTCCATATGCTGTGATTATTATGATAGGTATAGAACTCTTTCTTTTTTTCATCTCTCTTATAAGAGCAAGACCTGTCATAGAAGGCATAAGCAAATCTGTAATAATAACATCAACAGGATTATGTTCTAATATAGTTATTGCAGATTTACCATTCTCAGCTGTAATAACTTCAAAATCATAAGGCTCAAACGTATAAGTTATGAGATTACGTATATTTTCTTCATCGTCTACTGCAAGTATTAAGGGTTTACCATTAAGCATACATTATACCCCTATTATATATATTTAGATAATCTGTATAAAATATTTTCTTTACCCAAAAGCTCACATATATGCGATAACTCAGTACCTGCACTGCTTCCTGTTATAACATACCTTATAGGGTGATACAAATTAGGACCTTTAAGCCCTGTTTCTTTTTGAGCTTGTTTTATTAAATCTTTCATATATTGGTCAGTTATTTCATTAGCATTTTCTATATTAGTTTTAATAAACTGAAGGAGCTTTTTACTTTCTTCTTTGTTTACAATCTCTTTCATCTCGTCTGTAAGCTCAAAATCATTCTCAAAAAATACAGGAACATATTTAACAATGTCAGATAAAACAACACAATTATGTCTTATTACAGATATAAGTTTTTTAGCCCAAGCATGTTCTTCTTCTGTATAATTTTCTTTTAAGAAGCCTCCCTGTATAAGATAAGGCAAGAATAATTCTGTAGCCTCGTCCAAATTAAGATTTTTAATATGCCAAGCATTCAAATGTCTTAATTTAGCAGTATCAAATATAGCAGGACTTTTAGAAAATCTATCTAAAGTGAAAGCTTTAATCATATCTTCATCATTCATATTTTCCATAGCTTCAGGGTGAGTCCAACCAAGCAAAGCAAGGAAATTTCTCATAGCTTGAGGCAAAAATCCTTCATCTTTATATTCCATTAAAGTAGCAGCCCCATGTCTTTTTGATAATTTTTTCCTGTCATTACCAAGTATTGAAGAAGTATGAGCAAACCTAGGAACTTGAGCTCCCAATGCCTCATAAATAAGTATCTGTTTTGGAGTATTAGATATATGATCCTCCCCTCTTATAACATGAGAAATCTTCATAAGCATATCATCTATAACTACAGCATAGTTGTAAGTAGGAAAGCCATTCTCTCTGACAATTATAATGTCGCCAATTTCATCACTATTAGTTTTAACAACGCCCCTAACAAAATCTTCAAACACTATCTGCTGATTTTTAGGCACTCTAAATCTTATTTTAGCAGGCTCGCCATTAGCAACTCTTCTCTTAGCCTCTTCTAATGGTATATCCTTACATTTGCCGTCATAAATAATAGGCTGATTTAAAGTTTTTTGCATATTAGATTTTTTCTCTAATTCTTCAGAAGTACAAAAACAATAATATGCCTTACCCTCTTCCATAAGTTTTTCAGTGTATTTTTTATATATATCAAGTCTTTCAGATTGGAAATACGGACCGTAATCACCGCCAACTTCAGGACCCTCGTCCCAATCAATACCAAGCCATTTTAATGATTTTATAGCCATATCAACAGCTTCTTTGGTGCTTCTCTCTTGATCTGTATCTTCTATTCTTAAAATTAATTTTCCTTTTATAGATTTGGCATAGAGCCAATTAAATAATGCCGTTCTTGCATTTCCTATATGTAAAAAACCAGTTGGAGATGGAGCAAAACGAACTCTAATATCTGACATAAAAAAATATCCTCTTCATTACTATTAACTTGAGTTATTATACAATAAAAAAAATAAATATCAATTAATAATATTATAAATTTATCCCTATAAAATACATAAAAAATAAATAAAAATAACTAGTATTATATAAAAATTTGCACAGGAGCCAGACATATTGCAGTTAGGAATTCCTTAATTTCTTAAAGTATAGCATAGGTGTATCATAATT
>NZ_CAKVGN010000057.1 GCF_934747485.1 uncultured Brachyspira sp.
TTGAAAAACAATTGGAAATTATATATAATTTAGCAAAAAAGGAGCTTTTTTAGTTATCTAGGACAGCCCCAAAATTAAATATACTAGCAAAGTATATTTATAAAAAATATAATAATATTTAAATTTAACAAATACATTTAAATAGTTATATTTTATTATTAATGAAAACCTTGAAAAATAATTATTTATGCTATATTTTATAATAATTAACATAATAATTCGGAGAATAAAATGAGTAATGAAGATTTAAATAATAATGAAGAGATAAATACATCAGGTTTTGATGCTATCACAGAAACTTTTGAAAAAATATATCCTGAACAAAAAGAACCTCTACATTACAGACCTATAATATGTTATGAACTTGGAGGAGAATACCCTCTTGATGGAATAAGTGTTTACAGAGGAAACGGATACTATCATTTTGTTACTTACGGATTCAGTGAGCTTTATGAAAAAGAATCTAAAAATAAAGAATACAGCGGATTTGGGTTTGAGCTTACTTTTAAATTAAAAATGAATGAAAAACAAATTAATAATACAAAAGATGGTGATGCAAAAGATAATGAAATACAAACAGCAGTGAAATTTTTACAGCAATTAGCAAAATATTCATTTGAAAGCGGAGCAGTTTTCAATCCTTATGAATATATATGGACTAAGCAGAAAGAAGGAATTGATAATGAGCAGAAATCAAAAATCACAGGCTTTATAACTATACCAGATGAAGCAGGAGAAATAAATACTCCAAATGGAAAAGTTATCTTTGTTGAGCTTTTAGGGGCTACAGATGCTGAGCTTAATGCTATATATGATAAAAAAATTACAGTAAAAGATTTAGCTCAAAAAATAGGAACGGATATAACAGATTATAATAGAGAATCTTTATTATAAATTATAAAATTGATTATTAAAAAACTAAATTATAATTTATCAAATATTTTGAAACAGTATATACTACAAATTTTTAACTTTCTTCATTTTTATTATTTGTGGGGACTAGCCCCCTGCGAAGCGTGCCCTTAGGGTACACACCCCCACTTCTTTTGCCGATAGGCACCTACTCGGTATTGGTATAAAAGAAGCAAAAGAACTGCATTTTTATGGAGTATAGACATAAACATATAGTGTCATTATATATATTTTTTTAGATATAAAATTTGAATACTTGCACTTTTTGCAACTTTTTGCTGCGGGAAAAAGTTGAATAAAATAAAAACTTAGATGACAAAATATAATTCTTTGCTGTATACTAAAAAAAATTGACAAACCTAAAAATTTTTAATATATTACAAAATTTTTTATTTAATAGTAATTAAAACTTGAAAAATTACTGTTTATATTATATTCTATATAAAATACTATTAATAATAATTATTAATTTTTATAAGTTAATAAAATTAAAAAGGATAATATTATGAAAGCATGGAACGGACTTTTAAGAGAATATAGAGAATATTTGCCTATTACAGATAAAACCCCATTAATAACATTGCATGAAGGAAACACCCCATTAATAAAAGCAGAAAAGATAGGAAAAGAACTTGGAGGAATAGAATTATATTTTAAATATGACGGACTTAATCCTACAGGTTCATTTAAAGATAGAGGAATGGTTATGGCAGTTGCTAAGGCACTCGAAGAAGGCTCTAAGGCTATAATGTGTGCTTCTACAGGAAACACTTCTGCATCTGCTGCTGCCTATGCTGCAAGAAGCGGTATACAATGCATAGTAGTTATTCCAGATGGAAATATTGCTTTAGGAAAGTTAGCACAGGCTTTGATGTATGGTGCTAAGGTTATAGCCATTAAAGGAAATTTTGATGAGGCATTAAAGGCTGTTGTTGATATTACAAATAAATACCCAATCACATTGGTAAACTCAATTAACCCTTTTAGACTTCAAGGTCAAAAAACTTCTGCATTTGAAATTTGCGATACTTTAGGGAAAGCTCCTGATTATTTAGCTATACCTGTTGGAAATGCTGGAAATATATCTGCTTATTGGATGGGTTTTAAAGAATATAAAGAAAACGGAAAAGTATCAAACTTACCAAAGATGATAGGGTTTGAGGCTGAAGGTTCTGCTGCTATAGTACAAAACAGAGTAATAGAAAATCCTCAAACTTTGGCTACAGCTATAAAGATAGGCAATCCTGCAAGCTGGAAATTAGCTGTTAATGCTGCTAATGAATCTAATGGTTTTATAGACTCTGTTACTGATGATGAAATATTAGAGGCTTATAAAATGCTTACAAGAGAAGAAGGAATATTTGCTGAGCCTGCTTCTGCTGCTTCTTTGGCTGGAGTTATAAAAACTTACAAAGCCGGCAAACTTAAAAAAGGTGATGTTGTAGTTTCTGTACTTACAGGAAATGGGCTTAAAGACCCTGATAATGCAATAAAAATTTGTTCTGCTCCTATAAAAGTTGATAACAATATAGAAGAGATAAGAAAAGCTATAGGAATATAATTTATGAATAATGTTAATAAAAAAGATAATAATAAAATATCAAAAAATAAAAAACTTGTAACTTTTAAAATACCTGCAACATCTGCAAATATTGGTTCTGGTTTTGACAGTGTAGGACTTGCTTTAGATTTGTACAATGAAATACATATATACGAAAATGCAAACTCAAAAAAAATAGAATTTGAAATAACAGGCGAAGGCGAAAAAGAGATACAAAAAGACAATAATATGATACTTGATGCTATGAAGCTTGTATATAAAAAATTAAAAGCAAAACCAGAAAAAGGCTATATAATAAAATGTATAAATAGAATACCTCTTTCACGAGGGCTTGGAAGCAGTTCTGCGGCAATTATTGGCGGACTTCTTAGTGCCAATTATATATTAGGAAATAAACTTTCTCTTGAAGATGATATATTAAATATGGCTGTTCAGCTTGAGGGGCACCCTGATAATGTTTCACCTGCTATACTTGGAGGTATTATATCTGGTGTTGTACGTAAAAATGAAGATTTTAAATATGTTAAAATTAATGCCCCCAAAAATTTAAAAGCAATAGTGGCTATTCCAAATTTTTATTTAAGCACTGAAAAAGCAAGAAATGCTCTGCCCAAAGAGATAAGTTTTAAAGATGCTATTTTTAATATTTCAAGAGCAGCACTTCTAACTTCTGCCTTAGCTTCAAACAAGCTTGATTTACTTGAAGTGGCAACTGATGATAAACTTCATCAAGATTATAGAGCAAAGTTTATACCTGGACTTAAAGAATTATTTAAACAAACAAAAAATGCAGGTGCTTACTCTGTTACTATAAGCGGAGCAGGTTCATCAATATTAGCATTAGTTAAAAATGATGAAAAAATAATTAAAGATGTTTCTAATGCCATGAAAGAAAGTTTTGCTAAAAAGAAAATAGACTCAGAAATAAAAGTTTTGAATATACCAAACAAAGGGATAGTAGTTATTTAATACATTATAATTAGTATTATTTTATTACCTTGCATTTTCGCGAAGCGTGCCCGAATGGCGAAAACTTTGATGAAGTCTGCAGAGCGTAGCGGCAGAAAAAAGTTGATAGAAAATTATTATTTTAATATATATTAAAAATTTTAACTATTTTATTTTAGTTATTTGCAGGGCTTTGCCCCGCACCCCAGTTCTTTTATTGGTATAAAAGAACCAAAAGAACTGCATTTTTATGAAGTATATCTAAAAACATATGGTATTATTTTAATATATTTCTTAGATATAAAAATTAAATATTTGCACTTTCGCAAAATGTATACGAATAAGCAAAATAATTTGTATTTTTTGCAACTTTGACGAAGTCCGCACCGCGACCGTAGGGAGTCCTTCAGGGCGACCGAAGGAAGTGCCTGCGGGTGCGAAGGCAGGAAAAAGTTGAATAAAAAAACTTATATAAAAGATATAGTTATTTCAGAATATACTGAAATATAATAAAGGGGCTTTTTAAAGCCCCTTATAAGTTTGATGATTAATTATATTATTTTAATTCCGGCCAATATTTTTTATTAGCTTCAATTAAATCGTCTAATATTTTCTTAGCAACCTCAACACTTGGAACAGTTCTTGACATACTAATAGCCTGCCACATTTTCAAATAAGAACCTTCTATCCAAGCATCAACAACTAATTTTTCTACAGCCACCTGTTGTTCCATTAAACCTTTATTGAATCTTGGAATCTCTCCCATTACTAAAGGTTCAGGACCATTAGAACCAACTATACAAGGTATTTCAACCATAGCAGTAGGGTCAAAGTTAATAATAGAACCATTATTAGGAACGATTAACAACATTCTCTCACCTGTATTGTTGCTTATAGCACAAGCGAGGTCAACTATATAAGTAGCATGTCCTCCAACTTCAAATGTAGAATCTTTAGCAGTACCTGCTTCTGTTATTCTTCTGCATTCTCCAAATACTCTTTTTTCTCTTCCGTCTCTAACCATATCTGTTCTTGTATAATTAATATCAGAATGGCTTACAACATAATCAGGGAAAAGATAGTATTTGAAATAAGTATTAGGCATAAAGTTTGGAGAAACAGCAAAAGCATCTCTTGCCTTCTCGTAAGTAGAATGCCAATCAGCATCCATATGTCCTTCCAAGCTAGGATGTAAATATCCATGTTTAGAAACATGCTCTTTCAATATAGGCATTAAATCTCTGCCTGTGCTTTTTTCTACAATGCTTGTCCACCAGCCAAAGTGGTTCAAACCAAAATATCTCACTTGCATTTCTTTTCTTGATTTTAATCCGCATATTGTAGCCATAAAATCTTCTATACCAACAGGCATATCGCAGATGTTTAAAACTTTAGAATTAGGTTTTAATCTTCTGCAAGCTTCAGCAACTATAGCAGCAGGGTTAGAATAGTTAAGCATCCAAGCGTTAGGAGAATATTTTTCCATATAATCTATTATTTCTAAAACTCCTCCTATAGAACGCATACCATAAGCCATACCGCCAGCTCCGCAAGTTTCTTGTCCTACGCAGCCATGCTTAAGAGGAATTTTTTCATCTAAAGAACGCATCTCATATTTACCAACCCTAATATGAGCCATAACAAAATCTACTCCTGTAAAAGCTTCTTTAGGGTCTGTTGTGAAAGAGAACTTAACATGAGGAGCTCTCTCTTTCATAATGATAGCACAAGCATTTCCAACAATAGCCTGTCTTTCTGCATCATTATCATATAATTTTAATTCTGATAAAGGAAATCTTCCTTCTTCACTTAAAAGCATTAATATAATTTCCGGCGTAAAAGTACTTCCGCCGCCTGCTATAACAACTGAATGTTTTTTCATTTTTTCACTCCTTAAAAAATTTATTAAATTTAAAAAATTAAGTATTGTTAATTATTCACTTTTTTTCAAAAGCTCTTCAAATTTAGTTCTCACCTGAGGAACAGAAAGACCAACTATTACCTGCAATGAAGTTCCATTTTTAACTAATCCATGAGCACCAAATTCTTTGAAATCTTCTACATCTTTTACCAAATCAACATTTTTTACTACAACTCTTAATCTTGTTGCACAATTAGTAACAGATTCTATATTCGAAGCACCGCCTAAGCATTCCAAATATCCTCTAGCCTGCTCCAAGAAACCTGAATTTTTATCTCTGCCCTGTTTTTCTTTATAATCTTTTTTGGTATATAATTTTGATTCTGATTTGCCTCTTCCAGGAGTCATTATATTAAACTTTAGTATAAATGTTCTAAATACTATAAACCATAAACCTGTAAATATAAATCCTACTATTATATGGAAAATAACCGTAGAAGTATGGTTTCTTATAGTGAAAATCCAGTTTTGAGTTATAAATTGTAATAAACCAGCACCGAAGTTCCCAGCTACTCCTACTACCTCATATAATACCGTAGCCAAAGCTGCAGCTAATACAGAGTGTACTAAGAAAAGCACAGGTGATATAAATAAGAATGTAAACTCTAAAGGCTCAGTTATACCTACAAGTATAGAAGTTAAAGTTGCTGGTATAAGCAATGCTGCCATTTTTTCTCTATTTTCTTTATTAGCACAGAAATAAATAGCCAAAGCTAAACCAGGTGCTCCGAATACCTTTGAGTTTCCATGTAATGCAAAAGCTCCTGCTGGGAAAAGAGTTTTTAAAGGCTCTGTTGAGTTTGCAAACTCTGCAACATGCTGTATCCAATAAGGTTCTATACCATTTGGAACTACTGCAGGTCCGAATATGAAAGGTCCGTATATAAAATGGTGAAGTCCTGTAGGTATTAATGCTCTCTCTAAGAAAGTGTAAATAAATACTCCTACTCCTCCTGAACTAGCAAGAAATGTTTGCATACTAGATATTGCTAACTGAATTTTCGGCCATATTAAACAAGTTAGAAAAGCAAAAACTAACATTACTAAAAAACCTATTATATGTACAAAAGATGTTCCTTGAAATACTCCAAGGTAATCAGGAAGCTTTGTTTCATAAAATCTATTATGAATGACAGTAATTATTAAACCAACAACTATAGCACCTAATATATTTGTATCTAAAGTTTTAATTCCTGCAATTAATGCTAAACCGCTTACTCCGCCTGCAGCCTGAGTAAAATCTACTCCAAAAGCAGGTCCCCAGAAATTAAGTATAGCAGCTATAAAATAGTTGTATGATAAATAACAAATCAAAGTTGCTAACATAGCTCTTTCTGGTGCTGTTCTGGAAAGCCCAATAGGTATGCCTAAACAGAAAAATAAAGGCATATTTCTAAATATTGTCCAGCCGCCCTCTTCCATTATAAACATTAATTTGTAGAAAAAGCCATTAGGGTCAGCTATCTTTCCCACCAAACTCTGATCTTTAAATATAATTGTAAATCCTACTATAAGCCCTGAAAAAGAAAATAGTAATACTGGTACGAACATAGCCGCACCAAATTTCTGGAAACCAGCTTTTATATCAATATTTTTAAACATAAATATATCCTCAATATTTTTTTATTTTAATATTATTTTAAATAGTCTAAATATGGTTTTTGTAATGCTATCATTCTATCAACCATCTCTTCAGTGTTTTTACATACATTAACTACAGGATTGGCAAGTATAGCTTGTATAGCATATTCTTTTTTATGATGTATAGCAGCTTCTGCAGTTAAATCATATACACTCACATAGTTTCTTAACAAAGATAAATAGCCTTTAGGTACATTATTGAGTTTTACACCTTTAAGACCATCTTTACTTACTTCTGCAGGTACTTCTACTGCTATCCAATTAGGAAGGTCTTCTATTAATCCGTCATTCAATATATTTACAGCCTCTTCTACATATTTATTGTTTGTAACTATACCGTCTATTATGCTTGAAGCTCTCTCTTTTACTCTTAATTCTATTTTTGGCTCTGCCTGTGATAATACTGTTTTATATAAATCATAAAAATCTAATATTCCTCTATGGTCAACAACGTCCCAAGCCCAAGATACATATTCTCCAAAATGGCTGTCTACTGTTATAGGCAAAAGTTTATATTTCTCTAATATCACTTTTAAAAGTCTTCTGTCAGCCCATACAAACTCACCTTTTAATTTCTCCTCTATAGAATGGTCAAAGCTCTCTGTTTTTGAGAAAGCATTGTTTTCCATAGCGTATTTTAATAAATCACTGTATCCTACTTCATGCTCAAAATAGCTATGTGCATTTTTTAATACTTCAGGATATAAATCTTTTCCTGTTTTTTTATCTTTTATCTCTAATAAACAGCTGAAATGGTTAAGACCGCCGGCTTTAATCTCAAAATCTTCATAATTCATTTTCAATATCTTTGGAAGCCATTTATGAAGCCAGCCTATCTCATGGCACATACCTATAAACTTAGCATTAGGATATGCCCTCTTTACAGCAGTACATATTGCAGTCATAGGGTTAGAGAAATTGAATATATAAGCATTAGGACATATATCCATAGCATCTTTTACTATATCTAAAATAGGCGGAATGATTCTTAAAGAGTGAAATACTCCTCCAGGTCCTCCATTTTCTCCATAAACCTGATGAATACCATATTGCATAGGTACTTTCCAGTCTTCATCCCACAACTTAAATCTGCTTCCTACCTCTATAGAGCTTATTATAAACTCGGCATTTTTAAAAGCTTCTCTTCTGTCTGTTGTAGCATCAACAGTAAAATTTAATTTGTTAGCCGCTATAAACTCTTTTACATAATCATATACTTTTTTCAAAGCATCAGGGTTAATGTCAAGCAAAGTAACATGAGAACCCTCTAATGACTTTGTAGAGAAAATATCTCCAAGCATATCGCATCCAAATTGTGCACTTCCTGCACCTACTAAAACAAATTTCATATTTATATCCCTTCATATTAAATTTTGTTTATTGTGTTTTACATAATAATATTATATTCAAAAAAATTATTATTTCAATAAAATGATACTATTTTTTTTATTTTTTATAGAAAAAAATATCATTTTTTTGATATTTTTTCCCTACTATGCCCTATTTTATATTGTTTATTATAAAAAATGTTTTATAATAATTCATTAATTAATCATTTTATTAATGAATCATTTTAAGGAAGTATAATGGGTCAGAAAGAGAAAATAGAAAATATTGCAAATATGCTCAATATTGCTGAAACTACTGTAAAAAGATTTTTTTATACTCCAGAAAAGTTACATACTGATACTTTCAGAGAAATAATGTCTATTTTAGCTAAATATTATCCTGAAGATTTAAGGACTATTGTTAAAAAAGACTACAGAGATATATTATTTATAATTAGAGATCATAATTTAATGGTAGTTTCTGATATTGTTAAATATCTTCAAAGGATTTCTTTAAAATACAATATTACTATAAGACTATATGAAAATACAGATAATATACCTTTAAATATATTGCTTAAGAAAAATAAAAAAATATGGGCAGATATTAGAGGTATAATTAGTTTGGCAACAGAAACAGAAGAAAGCACAAATGATTTTTTAATTCCTACAGTGTTTCTAAACATGCCGCAGCAGGAATACGGGCTTAATATAGATGTTAATGACTATTTAGGCGGAAGATTAGCTATTGAACATTTATACAAAAATAATTGGAAAAACCCTGCATTTATCACTCATCATGATTTAAGCGGAGATGTGAAAGAGAGATACGACGGCGTAAGAATGGCATGCAATGATTTTAATATAGATTGTAAATTAATAACTACAAATAGTTTTTCTATGGAAGAATCTTATCATGTTACAAAAAATGCTTTAAGCGACAAAAGTATAGATTCTATATTTTATTTTTGCGACCAGATGGCTATAGGCGGAATAAAAGCAATAGATGAATTAGGATATAAAATGGGTGAAGATATTGGAATTATTGGATTTGATAATTTAGAGATATCTGATTTTTTAGGATTAAGTTCTATAGACCAAAAATTATATGAAAAAATGCTTTATAGTGTAGAATATATATTATTTGGAAATGGGCAATTATTTACAGAAAAATCCTCAAAAATAATTTATAATCCAGAAGTTGCAGCAAGAAAAAGCTCTATAAAAATAGCATAGATATTTATTTATATTAAATCTTTTATTATATTAGGATATTTTATTTCTGTTATTTTTGTTTTTTCTACAAAAGCATCAAATATTGTTGTATGAAGTTTTATAGGTGATATTTGGCTTCTAATATAGCCTATAACTTCATTTTGCACAAACACATCTTTTTTTATGTTTACTACTATAAATGGTATTTTAAACCCTCTCTGATGAAAAAGTTCTACTTGTTCAAAACTGCTATGAATAACATTTGTATCATACTCCACTACGGGTATAATATGTATTTCATTATTATATCTTTCTATATCTGTGATTAAATCCAAAAAATTATAATTCTCTTTTATAGGGTCATAGAGGCATAGAGATTCTAATACCATATAATCATAAGTTTTTTTACATTCATCTATCAAATCTGTAATATCTCTTTCATATATTTTTGTATTTATACTATGAAGAGGAGAGAGATTTCCGTTTGTAGCATAAGATACAAAAATATCTGAAGCATTTAATGTGGTAGTATTTTTTATATATTCACAGTCAAATAATTTATTATCTTTCACCTCCATAACAAAAGGCTTATAATAACAAACACTCCTTCCCAATATTTTTATTGATTCTGCAATATTAGAAGCTACATAAGTTTTACCGCTATGCTTCTTATTAGATATAATATAGAATAATTTCATTTAACAGTTACCTTCTCTTTTCCATTCTTCTTTATTATTTTAATTCTTCTATATGAGCTTTTATATTATATTCTATTTTTTCATTTGGTTTTAAGTTTATATCTTTGCATAATACTATAGTTGAGTTTTGATAATTCATCTCAAGTTTATCAACAGCATCAGATATAGTATAATTTGGCATATATAAGAAGTTTGTCTCTTCATTAGCTTCCAAAAATAATTTTATTTTTATATAACCTTCATCAGCCATACCAAATATTTTACCTGTATATTCACCTGTGTTTGACAAATTATCAGATATTCTATTATTCTCCCCAATATAATATCTGTCTTTTTCGCTTCCGGCAAGCAAAGTAATATTGTTCTCTAAAGCATAAACAAAACTTATTTCTTCATTAGATTTATTTAATATTTCTATGTTTATATTAAAACTGCCGTCTTTCTCTACAACATATTTTTTTGTTAATAGTATTTCTTTGCCATTAACTAAACCATTTTTTTCAAAAGTGATGTTGGCATTATTTTTATTTATATTATTTTCAATTAAATTGTAATATGAATTATAGAAATCAGCCTCTTCATCATACTTTAATAATTGAAACTCTTCAGCAGTAGGCATAGTTTTTAAGAAATGATCAACAGCAAATACTTTTTCGTTTTTATCGAACACCAAATATTTAGCAATATCTTCATCTATTTTTTTAGCTATCTCATGAATTGAAACATGCTCATTTTCATTTGATTGTTTGCTTGCATTTCTAACAGCTGCAATGTGATAAGCCTCTTCTCTTCTTTTTAAGCAGTCTATTAAGTTTATAGGATTATTTGTTTTTAAATCCCATTCTATAATTGAACCGCTTAAACTATGAAACACCAAACTTGATTTCTCTGAACTTATTACAACTTCATCTCTGCCGTCAATATCAAAATCTAAGTCATAGTTCATAAAATATCCATTTCCATATTTCTTTTTTTCTACTATAGAAGTGGATTTTATAAGATTAGCGTATGTAGCATGTCTTAAATTGTTTAAATAAAGCCCTCCGAATGTTCCATGCCAATAAGGACAGTTGCATTGCCCCTGCAATAAATAATCCAAAGCCTCTTCTTTTTCCTTAGATTTATCTAATTCGCTAACCATATTTGAAGCAAAAAGCATTCTTTTATTCATTCTGTTGCTTTCAGAGTATTTAAAGAAATAATTTCTCCAAAAACCTCCACGCATAAATCTTGTTGCTATTTCATTTTCTTCTTGCTTTTTAAACTCTTCCTGTTTTGAATGAAACTCATCTTGCACCTTAGCAGGAAGCACCCAAGTAAGCATCTCCTCATAAGAGCCTGTAGGTATATATATTTTTGAAACAGGTGCATATTTTTCTATATAATCGCTATAGGTAATAGTTTTTATAATGTCTTTTTCTTTTGTAAGTGCCTCAAAAAACTTTTCAAGCCATTTATCTTCATAAACCCATTTTTTAGTACCCGGCCAATCTCCGTATTTCTCACCGTCATCATGTAAAACAACTACCCTATCTCCCTCTTCTGTTGCTATAGATTTTAAATATTCAATGGATTTTTCTACATCTCTGAATGGTATTAAATAACGAAGCTCCTGAGATATAGGAAATATATTAAGCTTATAAGATTCATCATCTGTTATAAAATAACTATACATATTTTTGGTATCAATTCCTGTTGTGAGAAATTGAGAATCGTCTATCATAATATATTTTATGCCATTTCTTGCCAAATGTTTTACTAATGTAGGCTCCCAAACTCTTTCTGCTATCCAAGCACCTTTAGGAGTGGTCTTGAACTTTTTTTCTATATATTTATTTAATTTTGTTATTTGCAAATCTTTATCTCTGTCTGGTATAGAAGGCATTATAGGCTCATAAAATGCACCGCTTTGAAGCTCTATTCTATTTTCTTGAACAAGTTTAGCTAAAGCTTCCAAATGTTCAGGGTGATTTTTCTCTAACCATTGAAGCAAACAGCCTGTATAATGAAAGTTAAATTTTATATCTTTATATTTTTCTAATATATCTAAAAAAGGCTTATAAGCATTTTGATAAGTATTTTCACACACAAAGTCAAAGTTGCCCACAGGCTGATGATTATGATTTCCAAGTATTAAATTAATAGTTTTCATAGTAATTATCCATAACAATAATATATTATTAATTAACATAATTCTATACTAAATAATCATTTTTGTAAAGTTTAATTTATATTATATTGTTAATTATAGTTCAATAAAAATGCTTAAAAGATAATAAATTAAGGTTTTGTTATTGTACTTGATATTTATTTTTAAACTGTTATAATATTCTAACAATGAAGGGTTATAGAATATAATATTATTATTTTTCAAATAGTATTATAGTCTGTTTTATAACATTAAATTAAAAAAAATAAATAGGAGATAACAAATATGTCTGACGATAAAACAATATGTTTCTGTATGGGTGTTAAGGAGAGTGAAATTATAGATGCCATAAAGAAGAATAAATTAAAAACAGTAGAAGAGATATCAAAAATTACCAAAGCAGGCACTGGCTGCGGCGGCTGTATACCTACTATACAAAAGATACTCGACGATATTAATAAATAATTATTATTGGAGGTAAAACATATGTGGGAATATACTGATAAAGTAAAAGACCATTTTATAAATCCAAGAAATGTTGGAGAGATAGAAAATCCTGATGCTGAAGCTATGACTGGCAGTATTGTTTGCGGAGATGCTTTAAAATTAACTTTAAAAATTAATAAAGATACTGAAGTGATAGAAGATGCTAAGTTTCAAACATTCGGCTGTGCTTCAGCTATAGCAAGCAGCAGCATTTTAACAGAGATGATTAAAGGTAAAACTTTAGACGAGGCAAAAAAGATTACAAATAAAGATATAGCAATGGAGCTTGGAGGACTTCCAGAGGAAAAGATGCATTGTTCTGTAATGGGAATGGAAACATTGGAAAAGGCTATTAATAATTACAGAGGAATCAATGTAGAGGAAGATGAACATGATGAGGGGGCTATAATTTGTAAATGTTTTGGTGTAACAGACACTAAAATAAAAAGAGCCATAAGAGAAAATAATTTAACAACAGTAGATGAGATAACATTCTACACTAAAGCAGGCGGCGGATGCGGAGCTTGTAAGGTAAAATTAGAAGATATATTAAATGAAGAACTTGCTGAGAGAGAAAGAGCTCAAAAGAATGCACCTCTCACTACAGTACAAAAGATTAAGAAAATAGAAGAGGCAATAGAGACAGTAATTAATCCTATGCTTAAAATGGACGGCGGAAGCTGTAAATTAGTAGATATAGAAGGAAATACAGTAAAAATTTCTTTTAAGGGTGCTTGTTCTTCTTGTATGGCTTCTAAAAATACTTTAAAAGGCTTTGTTGAACCTAAGATTAAAGAGTTAGTTGATAAAGATTTAGAAGTAGTAGGAGTGTGAATTATGTCTGATAAAAAAATTATATATATGGATAATAATGCCACTACGAGAGTTTATCAAGAAGTTTTGGATGCAATGCTTCCATATTTCAAAGACCAATATTATAACCCTTCAAGCATGTATAGCCCAGCAGGTGCTGTGCATAAAGAAATGGAAAAAGCAAGAGGAGAGGTTGCTGACTTTTTAGGATGCGACCCTATAGAAGTTTGCTTTGTTTCTTGCGGAAGTGAGGGCGATAATATGGCTATTAGGGGTACAATAGAAGCTTACCCTACAAAGAATCATATTATCACTACTAGGGTAGAACACCCTGCTGTTATAGAAACTTGTAAATCATTGGAGCGTTTGGGTTATAGAATCACTCTTTTAGATGTGGATAGTGATGGAAACATTAATATAGATGATTTAAAAAAAGCTATTAATGATAATACAGCTATAGTATCTATAATGTATGCCAACAATGAAACAGGTGTAATTTTCCCTGTAAAAGAGATTGGCGAAATAGTAAAAAATGCAGGTGCAGTATTTCATGTTGATGCAGTGCAGGCTGCCGGTAAATTGCCTTTAAGCATGAAAGATGAGCCTTATATAGATATGTTAACAATAGCAGGACACAAAATACATGCTCCAAAAGGTATTGGTGCTTTATATATTAAAAAAGGCACTAAATTAAGAACAGTACAAACAGGAGGTCATCAGGAGAGAGGACGCCGTGCCGGTACTGAAAATGTGCCTTATATAATAGGGCTTGGTAAGGCTGCTTCTATTGTGAAGGCAGAGCTTCCTAAATTCATTGAACACACTTCTAAATTGAGAGATAAACTTGAAGAAGAAGTTTTAAAAAGAATTAAAGAAGTAAAAATTAATGGAAGAGGTGCTAAAAGAGTAAGCAATACCGCAAATATTAGCTTTAAAAATATAGAAGGTGAAGCTATACTTTTATTGCTTGATGGTTATGGTATATGTACTTCAAGCGGAAGTGCATGTTCTTCCGGTACTTTAGAGCCTTCTCCTGTTTTACAGGCTATGGGAGTTCCTTTTGAATATGCTCATAGCTCAACAAGATTTTCTTTATCATTAGATAACACTATGGAAGAAATAATGTATACAGCAGATGCTATAGAAAAAATAGTAGCAAGGCTTAGAGATATTTCCCCATATAGAGATTAAAAAATATAGAATATATATATATTGAAAAGGGGCTTAATAAAAAGCCCTTTTTTATTATATATTATGAAACATGTTGAAATAAATTACAAACTAATATAAATGCAATTTATATATTTTATAGATGTATTATCAACTTTTCTCGCGGTAAAAAGTGCAAATATTTTAGTTTTATATCTAGAAAATATATAAAATAATACCATGCATTTTTTGCTATACTTAATAAAAATGCAGTTCTTCGCGAAGCGTATCCGAAGGATATAAGGTTCTTTTATACCAATAAAAGAACTGGGGGCGTGGGGGCAAAGCCACCACAAATAATAAAAAACATAAAAATTTTATTATTCTTTTTCCCGCATCTACGCTCTGAGGACTTCGTCAAAGAACCAAAAAGTGCAAATAAAAAATAATATAAATATTTATCATTTTGGAGACTTATATGATAGCTAACAACATACTTGATTTAATAGGCAATACTCCTATTATAAGATTAAGCAATATAGAAACTAAATTTAACTTAAATAAAAATATAGAATTATATGGAAAAGTAGAAAAAAATAACCCTGCTGCTTCAATAAAAGACAGAGCGGTAAAACAAATACTATTAGATTTAATCAAAGACGGCAAAATAAAAAAAGGTTCTACAATTATAGAGCCCACTTCAGGAAACACAGGAATTGCTATGGCAGCTATTGGAAACTATTTAGGGCTTAATGTTATAATAGTTATGCCTTCTTCAATGTCTGAAGAGAGAAGAAAACTTATAAGAGATTATGGAGCAAAATTGGAATTAGTTGATGGGGCAATGGATAGAGCAGTTGAAAGAGCAAATCAATTAAACAAAGAAATAGATGATTCTATAATAGCAGGTCAGTTTATTAATGAATCTAATTTTATGGCACATTATTTAACAACAGCACCGGAAATATATAAAGATATGGGAGATGTAGATTATATATTTGCGGGCATTGGCACTGGAGGAACTGTTACCGGAATAGGGAAGTATGTTAAAGATAATAATAAAAATACTAAAGTAATTGGAGTTGAGCCTGAGTCTTCTCCTCTTCTTACAAAAGGCTATGCTGACTCTCATAAAATACAGGGAATAGGAGCTAATTTTATTCCAGAAATTTTAGATTTAAATGTGATAGAAAAAATAATAGATGTATCAGATGATAATGCTATTAATACTGCAAGAGAAATATGTTTTACTGAAGGTTTATATGTGGGTATATCTTCGGGGGCTAGTGTTTATGCAGCAATAGATTTATCAAGACAATTAGATTTAAATAATAAAATAAAGATGCTTTGTATTTTACCTGATACAGGAGAGAGATATTCTTGGAATTAAAGGATTATATTTATGAAACTAAAAACTTTTAATGAACTTCCTAATAAAAATGATATAAAAGAAATTGTAAAACTTATAAGAGACTATGTTTTTCCTAACTTTTTTAGAGAGACTCCTAATAAAGATATTGTAGAAAAAAATATCATTGAACTTTATAAAAAAATAGTAAGTAACAATTCTCTATTATTGGATTTTATAAAAAAACTTAAAGATATTAAATTAAGTCTTGAAAAAGATTTAGAGTTTTTTTATCAGTCTGACCCTGCTTCAAAATCTTATGATGAAATAGTATTAACATATCCTGGATTTAGAGCAATTTTTCATTATAGAATAGCACATATATTTTATAATCAGAAGGAGTTTTTAATAGCAAGAACTATATCTGAGTTTGCTCATTCAAAAACAGGCATAGACATTCACCCAGGGTCAAATATAGGAGATTATTTCTTTATAGACCATGGTACAGGAATAGTTATAGGGGAAACTACAATTATAGGTCATCATGTAAAAATATATCAGGGAGTTACTTTAGGGGCATTATCATTAACTAATGGAAGAAGCTTGGAAGGTAAAAAAAGACATCCTACAGTTTGCGATTATGTTACAATATATGCTAATGCTTCTATATTTGGAGGAGATACTGTAATAGGCAAAAATTCTATCATTGGTGCTAATTGCATAGTTTTAGAATCGGTTGAAGAAAACAAAAAAGTTACTTTATAGATTTATATGATTTAAATGTATTATCAACTTTTTCCCGTAGCAAAAAGTTGCAAAAAGTACAAATTTATATATTGACAATATATATAATAAAAAACAATACATATTTTTTAGATTAAAAATTGCAGTTTTTTTGCTTCCTTTATACCAATATCATAAGCATAAAAAAAGAGGCTTAATATAAAGCCTCTTTTTATTTTATTTGTCTTAGTTAATATCAAACACCAAGCGAAATTATAGCAAAGTTTTTGATAGTTGCTGTAGCACCAGCTTCTTTAGATATTTCATCTATTAAACTTTTGATAGATATTTTGTTGTCTGTAAATAATTTTTGGTCTATAAGAACACTTTCAGAATACCAAGAGTTCATTTTACCTTCAACTATTTTTGCTACCATATTTTCTGGTTTGCCGGCATCTCTTACTTGTTTTTCAAATATTTCTTTTTGCTCATTAACAGCATTAGGGTCAATTCCTTCTCTGTTTAAAGCTAAAGGTTTTTCACTAGCAACATGCATAGCTATTTGATTTGCAATCTCTAAACATTTTCCTTTAGGCTTAACATCAAACTCAACAATAGTAACAAGTTTATTATTGAAGTGAACATAGCTTCCAAAGAAACCATCAGTCTTCATAACTTTTACTTCTGCAAGTACAGTTTTCTCTCCCCATTTTTGCATACCTTCGTTTATCATAGCTTGAATAGTTTCCCCATTCTCACCTTTAGTGTTTAGAAGAGTATCAACAGTAGCATTATCAACTGTCATAGCAGTTTTAGCAATGCTTTTAGCTAAATTAATAAATAATTCATTTTTAGCAACGAAGTCAGTTTCACATTGAAGCTCTATACAAGCAATTTGGCTTTTATCATCATTAACGCAGAAACCTATAGAACCTTCTTTAACTGTACGTTCGTTTTTTTTAGCAGCAACAGCTGTACCTTTTTCTTTTAATAGGCGAATAGCCTTATCCATATCACCATCAGCTTCTTGAAGAGCTTTTTTACATTCCATAATACCTATACCAGTACGCTCTCTAAGCTCTTTAATAGTATCCATACTAATATTTGCCATTTTTTTATCCTTTAGTTTAATTTTTTTATTTTTTATTAATCTTGGTCATCTTGGTCAGAAACACCATACTGCTCTGCAATAGCTTCAGCAGCTTCAGTAGCACTATTGTCATAAACCTCTTCAGCAATCTCGCCAGTAGATTCATGTTTAGCTAAAGTTTCTTTTCCAGCCTCGTTTTGTCCGTCTATAATAGCAGAAGATATAACTCCAGCAAATAAAATTATAGCTCTAATAGCATCATCGTTACCAGGTATAGGATAATCTATAAGTTCTGGGTTACAGTTAGTATCTACTACAGCAACTACAGGTATACCTAATTTTCTTGCTTCGCTTACAGCAATATGCTCTTGCATAGGGTCTATTACAAATATCATATCTGGTAAGTTTTCCATATCTTTGATACCTGCAAAGTTCTTTTCTAATTTATCTTTTTCTTTAAGAAGGAGTATTACTTCTTTTTTAGGTAATTTATCAAAAGTACCATCAACTTCTTCTTTTTCTATTCTTTTAAGTCTAGCAATACTTTTTTTGATAGTAGCGAAATTAGTAAGCATACCGCCTAACCAACGATTATTAACATAATACATATCGCATTTTTCAGCAGCTTCTTTTATGCTTTGTGAAGCTTGTTTTTTAGTACCTACAAAAAGTATATTTCCGCCGTTTCTTGACATTTCTTTAACAGCATCATAAGCTTTTTTTACATAAGTTAAAGTTTTCATTAGGTCAATGATGTGTATATCATTTCTCTCCTGAAAAATAAAAGGTTTCATTTTAGGATTCCATTTTCTAGTTTGATGTCCGAAATGAACTCCTGCCTCTAAGAGGTCTTTCATAGCTGGTAATGACATAAGCATATCCTTTAAAATAAAATAGAGTACCGATTAAGGCACCCTATATCCATAAATTTCTAAACTATTACTATATTAAAAAAATCATAATGCTTTGATTACTAATATTTAAGTAACAATGTCTTTTTATTTAAGATAATTTATATAAAAAATATCTTTAAAGAACATTTTGCTATTATGGAAAAGTTTACCAATTAAATCGGCTTATTTAGCATAATAACATTATTACACAAAAAAGTCAATTATCAAAAAAATATTTATTGTTTAGGAGCCATACATATTGCACGTTTTTTAGTTTAAAAAAAGCAGGTATTCCTTATAATTTAATTAACTA
>NZ_CAKVGN010000058.1 GCF_934747485.1 uncultured Brachyspira sp.
TTTAGTTAATTAAATTATAAGGAATACCTGCTTTTTTTAAACTAAAAAACGTGCAATATGTATGGCTCCTAAACAGATTTTTTTATGCTGCAGTATTGACTATATTGTGTTTTTATTATATACTAACTCCAAAATTATTGTTAACTTTTTTGGAGGAAATGATGGCAAGAGTATGTGAAATATGTGGCAAAGGTAAACAGAATGGACATAGCGTTAGCCACTCAAATATTAAAACTAAACGCTCATTCAATGCTAACTTGCAAAATATAAAAATAGAACTTAACGGTTCTACTAAAAAAGCTTTGGTTTGCACTAAATGTATTAAAGGAAATAAAGTAGTAAAAGCTAAATAATGAAAGTAGAAATTGGAAAATTCGCAGGTTTTTGTGATGGTGTTAAATATGCCGTTGAAAAAACTTTCTCCCAAGCCTCTAAAAACAATGAAGAGATTTATGTAGATGGTCATCTTATACATAATCCTCAAACTTTAGATATGCTTGAAAAAACAGGTGTAAAAACCTACGAAGATACTGATGATATGTCTGTGCTTGATGATAAAACTGTAATTATAAGAGCACATGGCATATCTCCAGCCCGAAGGGAAGCTCTATCCAGTCATGCTAAAAAAATAGTCAATCTCACTTGTAAATATGTCGCAAAAATACAAGCTATAGTAAAAAAACATAGCTCATTAGGTTATAGAGTTATTGTTATAGGCAATCCTAATCACCCCGAAATTATTGGTGTGTGCGGTTTTGCTGATGATGTTTATGTTGTTTATAAAGATGAAGATATAGAGAAACTTCCAGAATATGATAAAAAAACTTTAATAGTAGCTCAAACTACCCTTCAAAAAGAAACATTCAATAAATTTGTTGAGCAAATACAAAATAAATACAAAAACTCTGAATTAATAATAAAAAATACAATCTGTGAAGCAACCGAACAAAGACAAAATGAAATATTAGATATAGCTAAAAGAAACGATGTAGTTCTTGTTATAGGCGGAAGCGAGAGCAGCAATACTAAAAACTTATACAAAATAGCTTCCAATATAAAGCCCTCATTTTATGTGGAGTTTAAAGAAGATTTGGAAAAAATAGACCTTACGCCATATAAGAATGTAGGCATAATGGCTGGAGCATCTACTCCTGATTGGTTAATAGAAGATATTGCCCAAACTATAAAAGATAATTATTCAAGCAGTTTTTATAGAGGCATTAATAAAGTATTTGATTTTCTTAATTATGGTTATATATTCTTCTCTTTTGGTGCTTTTTTAATGTCTTATGCTATTTATGATATTTTAGATAAGCCTTTTCAATATAGAATAGGAATAATAGTAGCATTATATTATTTGTTTATGAGTTTGGGTAATGGTTATAGCAATTATACTATAAAAATTAGCGACAAAAGACGCTATCTTTTCTACCAAAAATATGAACCGGCATTTTTAACTATAATTATAGTAAGTGCATTTATTATGTTCTATAATGCTTATAATATAGATATAGGAATATTAATGCTTACTATATTATCCACACTTTTAGGCACTGCATATAATATTAGCTTTGAAAAAAATGACAGATTTAATAATTCTTTTTTCTTTAGATTATTTAAAAAATTAGTTCCATTTAAGGCTATAATAATATCTATTGCGGTTATCACTCTTTTAAATGGTTCTATATTGCTTCTTAATAGAAATATATTAAAAGAAAATACATTATCTTATTTATTTTCTGTGAGCATAGTATTCATATTTATGTTTATAAGGCAGGCTTTAATAGAAATAAAATTTTCACAAAGTGATAAAATAGCAGGGGCTGTTACTTTAACTACTTACATAGACTCAGATAAATTAGCAATAATCACAGCTATTATACCAATAATATTATTAATAGGTGTAGTTATAGCAAATATATTTTTCTCAGACTTCAATAATATAAAATACTTCATACCTGTTTTATATAGCAGTATAATCTCATTTATAGTAATGAAAAGAAAAATCATAACAAGCAGACATTTATTTTCTATCTTGATAGATTCTACATTATATGTATTATTTTTAGCGGCATTAATTTAAATTTTTAAGCAAAAGTTATTTTACAAAAAACTAATTATTCTTAATACCGCTAATAATTATTCTTTTCTTCTAAATAGCGAAGAAGATGATGATTGTAAATGATTAGCTCTTAAATCTATGAGCTCAAATATAGTAGCAGAAGATAAACTTTCTCTCAAAGCTTTAGGAGCTTTAAGTAATTTAATAATCTCTTCATTTACCATCCACTCTTCATCATAATTGCTGCTGATTGAATCTCTTGGAGCATATATCATATTGCTTCTTGCTAATACTATAAATCTATTATTTTCATCATAATATCCTAATTCAGCAATAAAATAAGCATGCGGCATAGCTAAATTAATATATCTATCGCCATAAATTGAATTAACATCAACTTCTCTATGTATTTCACCATTTGTAATATCATAACCAAATACATGGAATATTCTCACAGAAATTCTGCGGCTTTTCAAAGAATGATAAGAAACATCATTATCAGATATATCCCAATAAAAAAAGCACCATTCAGGGTCTCTCATCATCAAAGTTAATTTAGTTTCATTATATCTGTCAGGTAATTCTCTAACAATATCAACATCATCAGGTATATATTTCGGTTTTTTTTCTTCTTCTTCAATTTCTACTTTAATAACTATTTCTTCTTCTTTAGTTTTTTTAGCAGTAGCAGTTTTTTTAGCAGCAGTTGTAGTTTCTTTTTTTACTGCAGCTTTCTTAGTAGTAGTTGTTTTTTTTGCAGGAGCTGATTCTTTTATTGCATCAGCCTTTTTAGACGTAGTTTTTTTGGAAGCGGAAGCAGCTGTTATCTCTTTCTTTACTGTTGTTTCTTTTTTTACTGATTCTTTCTTTACTGTAGCTTTTTTTGGGGCAGATTCTTCCTTTGCTACAGCTTTTTTTGCTGTTGTTTTTTTAGGAGCGGCTACATCTTTTTTTACTGCTGTTTTTTTTACAGCAGTTTCTTTTTTGGTGGTAGTAGTTTTTTTGGTTGTGGCCATAAATAATTCTCCATAGGTGTAGGATTTTTTAAATATGTAATAATCGTTATGTAAATTATAGAATAAATAACTATATTGTCAATAACTTTTTTACTTTTTTATTTTTATATTATTTTTATATTTATTACGATAATTATTGCATATTATTATTTTTGAGGGGTAAATGTGAAGAAACATATTATATTATTATTTACTATCTTTACTGCTGTTTTATTAGCTCAAGAAGATTTCTCTGTTCCTATGACACCTAGCAAGGATCAGCAATTAGATATAGTAGCAAAATATGGAAGCTCTTTAAGCAAATTCGATGGAAGCCAAAAAGCATATGCTCAATTAAAATATTGTATTAGTATATTAGATTCCAGAAACAAGAAAGAATTAAAAGAGCATCCTGCATACTCAACTTTAGGAGATGTTTATATGTATGGAGCTACATATTTGCAAAAAGAATATAAAGAAGAAAAAATTATAGAAATGTATAATAAGGCTTTGGAATTGAGAAGCGACCCTAATTCTTATTATTCGCTTGCTCTTATATATAAAAATAAATATGATAATGCTGTGAAAAAAAATGATTATTCTAAAGAAGTAGAATATGGTAAAAAAGTTTATGATAATTTTGATAAATTTGTCTTATTATCTGGAAAAGGTGATGTAAAAAAATATAAAGATATTTTAAATTATTTTAAAACTTATAAATAATAAAATATGATTAAAGAAATATTCAAATATTTTAAATATAGAATTGATAGAATGCTTAATAAGGGGTTGTTCTATCAATTAATGCTTTTAGTTTGTGTTATAATTATTATACTCTTAATAGTTTCTGCTTTTATAATATTAATTTTCGATTATCCTATAAAAGATGCTTTTTGGGATAGTTTGATGCAATTTATAGATACTGGTAATATATCATCTGTAGACGGAAGTTTTGGACTTGTTCTTACTTTTTTAATGGTTACTTTTATAGGCGTATGCGGTTGGGGTTCTCTAATTGCTATGATTAATAAGGCATTACAGGATAGAATAAACAATTTAAGCAAGGGTAATGCTTTTATCATGGAAAAGGGACATTCTATAATACTTGGATATGGAGAAGAGGCTCTCACTATTATAGAAGAGTTCTTAATTGCTAAAATTAAAAATATAGTGCTGCTTTCTGAGAATAATGTTGATATTATTAGAAAGAGGGTTTCTTTTATTAAGGGATATAGAAAATCTAATATTATTATAAGGGAAGGCTCTACAAGCAGAATAGAAAACATAAAACTTCTTAATATAAAAAAATGCTCTAGTATATCTATTATTAATAATGATGATACTGAGTCATTAAATATTTTACTCGCATTAAAAAAGATTTTAAATGAAGAGCGAGATGGAAGCAGCGACGAAAAAATAAATATATGTCTTTTGGTTCATAACGAAGATACTTTAGAAATAATAAAATCTATGGAAGATGAAAATTTTACTGTGCATATACTTTATAAATATGAATTATTATATAAACTTATTTCTCAAAGCATTATATATACAGGTCTTAGCAGCGTGTATGAAGATTTGTTTTCTAATGACGGAAATGACTTTAAAATAGAAAGCAACCATAATTTTGAAAATGATTTGTTTGAAGAAGCTGCTTTAAAATATATGAATAAGGGAGTAATACTTGTAGGCATAATAGAAAATGATATGGAGTTTTTAAAAGTGCCAGACAGTAAATATACAATAAAGAAAAATGACAAATTAGTTACTCTTTATAAAAATAACGATAAAAATGATATTATAACTGCAAATAAAAATGATAAGTATAATAATAATATAATTCATAATATTCTGTTAATTTCTGAAGAGAAAAACAATAATGATGTTACAAGAGAAATAAAAGAATATATAGAAAATGCAAATTTAGAATCTTTAAGTTATGATGCCATAAAAATGCATAAAAATAAATATCAATTTCTATTAGAAAAGATAAAAAACTCCAACATAACAAAAATAGTTTTAATATCCGAAGACAGCATAACAGATGCAAAAAGCATAAATATACTTCTTATCATAAGACAAATAATAAAAAAAGAAAATATACAATTATCTATCTTATCATTATTAGACTCTATACAAAAAAGAAATTTAATATATTCAGATGATGTCAGAGATTTTATAGTAAGCGGCAAATTAATAGGTATGCTTATGGCACAGGCTTCTATTGATTATAATATATTATATTTGTTTTATGGACTCTTGAGCAAAAATGGAAAAGACATAATAATATCATCATATTCAAAATATTTTGATGATAACAAAACTTTTAAAGATGCTTATTTTGATTTGCTCTATAAAGGAATAATTCTAATAGGAATAAAAAGATATGATGATATACTTTTAAATCCTCCGGTAGATTTTTTATTAGACAGCAAAGATGAAATAATTATAATAATAACAAGCTATATGTAATTTTTTATATTTACAGAAATTATTTTTATATTTTAGGAACTTTTTATTATATATATTCGTCTAATAATAATATAAAATACTACTAAGGGGTATACCTATGAAAAGAAATATTTTTATTATCTTGGCATTACTAATAACAACAATAGTATCTAATGCCCAAACAACAAAAACTAATGAGATCGTGTACGAACTTGACAATGTAAAAGTTGTAAATAAGAACGGATTGGCTCTTAATGATTTTATATCATTATGGCAATCTGATCCAAACATAGTACTAATTGATGTTAGAACACCAGAAGAGATAAAGCAAACAGGAACTGTAAAAGGTGCTATTAATATTGATTATAGAGCTAAAGGATACAGCAAAAAAATATTGTCATTAGATAAAAATAAAAAATATATGTTTTATTGTAAGAGCGGCGGACGTTCAGGAAAGACAGTTCAATATATGCTTGACAATGGATTTAAAAATGTGAACTATCTTAAAGACGGAGGATATACTGAACTATCTAAAGCTTTAAATAAATAAAAATTGTTGTTAAATAATAAAAGGAGCTGTTATTTACAGCCCCTTTTATTAAAATAGACTTATTTAAAAACTAAATTAATAAATATTTATATTGTTTTTGATTTAATATTTGGTATATAAAATATAATTAGTATTATTTTATATAATTTCTTAGATATAAAATTTAAATACTTGTGTTTTTTGCAACTTTTTGCCACGGGAAAAAGTTGAATAAAATAAATATGTTAATGTAAAGAAATTATTTGTTTAAATTAATATATTTGCAGGGCTTTGCCCCCACACCCCCAGTTCTTTTATTGGTATAAAAGAACCAAAAGAACTGCATTTTATAAAATCTACCTTTAGGTGTACGTTAAATTTTAGATGTTATTATTACATTGAAGATATATTGTAAAATATAAAGTTGTAGTATTTGCACTTTTTGCAACTTTTTGCGGCGGGAAAAAGTTGAATAAAAATAAGAACATAAATTAAAACAATACAAATATTTATTAGTTGAGTTTTGAAACAATATATTCAATAAAAATGCTTCTATTAAAGATATTTATAATATATAATGCTACCTATAAATCAAACTAGGACTATATATGCAAAATGAAGCTTATGAAAATAAAAAAGTAAAGCAGCCAAAACTTTCACTTAAAGAGAGATATAATGACAGCTTTTTAGAAGAGGCAGAAAACAGAAGAAAAAAACTTCAGTATCAAAGACTTCATGTAGGTCAAATAAATAATTCACGCATTGAACATATGATAAAACTTCTCTATCAGGTGCATCAAAATTATTATTTCGGATATTTTGAAGCAAGCTGCACTTTAGCAGGTAGTATGTTTGAACAATCACTCATGATTTTATTAGAAGAAAAAATGCAAGAAGATGGATATATTTCTGTATATAGGTTTAACAATGGTAAAAAAATTAAAGAGCAAATTACAAATGTAGAAGATTTAGCACAATTTAATATAGGTTTTTTAATATCAATAGTTAATAATTATAATATGCTTCCCAAAAATGAATATAATACAGCGAAAACAATTCAATATATAAGAAACTGCATAGTTCATAATATGCTTCCAGAGTTTAGAATAAATGATAAATATTATGAAGCAGACTTAAAAATTAGCTTAAACTCAAATACTACTAAAATAATAACTATATCTGCAGATGAAATAAATACTTACACATTAGGAAAAAGTTCAATAGAATTATGGTCATATTATCTTCTTACAAGAACAAGAGAGTTGATAGATTTTTTATTTAAAGAACGAGTTAAAAAATTCCCGCCTGATTTTATATAAAAAAAGAGGCTGTTATTTACAGCCCCTTATACATTTTAAAAAATTATTTTTCTACTTCTTTTTTGTATTTAATTAAGCCCTGTTTCAAAATCTCCATAGCTCTTTTTATGTCTCTTGCCTCTAATGCATAGCACATTCTAATCTCGTCTTTACCTAAACCGGGAGTTGCATAAAAACCTTCACCCGGAGCAAACATAACAGTCTCTCCATCAATATTAAAATCTTTAAGCAGCCAAATAGCAAACTCTTCAGCATTTTTTACAGGAAGCTTAGCAAGCACATAGAAAGCTCCCTCCGGCTCTTTCATTATAACGCCGTCCATCTTTGTAAGCTCTTCAAACATGATTTTTCTTCTGTTATCATATTCTTTTCTAGCATCCTCAAAATAATTATCAGGCAAATCATATAGAGCAGCCGCACCAACCATCTCAAGAGTAGGAGCCGACAATCTTGCCTGACATTCTCTAAATACAGCAGTGCTGAATGCCTTATTTTTACTTATTACACACCCTATTCTCGCACCGCAAGCTGAGAACCTTTTTGATATAGAATCTATTATAACAACATTATCAGCCAAGTCTTTGTAAGTACCAAAACTTATAGCCTTTCTGTCGCCATAAATAAACTCTCTATAAACTTCATCGCTTATAATAAACATATTGTGTTTTTTGGCAAGATAAGCTATATCATCAAGCTCCTCTTTTGTAGATACTACCCCAGTAGGGTTTGAAGGATTTGAAAACATATATGCTTTGGTTTTTGGAGTAATATGCTTTTCTATTTCATCACGATTTGGAAGATGGAACCCTTGTTCTGCATAAGTGCGAACTGCATTTCTTTTTATGTCTAATACATCATAAAAACTATTATAATTAGCATAATAAGGTTCTGCTACTAATATTTCATAACCCTCATCAAAAATAGCTAATAAACTGAATAATAATCCCTCGCTGCCTCCATTAGTGATATTAATTTCATCTTCTTCATAATGCACACCTATTTTTTTCTCATAGTATTCTTGTATTTTATTTATGAGCGGTTTCATGCCTCTTGAATGTTCATATTTGAGGGTTTTACCATTATATTTACTAATAGCCTCAAAAAATACTTTAGGTGTTTCAATATCAGGCTGACCTATATTAAGATGATAGATTTTTATGCCTTTCTTAACAGCTTCTTCAGCATAAGGGTTTAACTTTCTTACAGGCGAAGTTTTTAGCCTTTGAATTCTTTGTGATATTTCCATTTTTTTCTCCAAAAACTTTATTATATATAGTAATATTAGAATATATAATAAAAATTGTCAATATAGAAAATATATAACAGTAATCATAAATATTTTTTTATTACAAGTTTTTTAGTATTATTTAATACCCCCGCCCAATTAAGGTTTCTATATTATCTACAACTATTGCTTCTATGTTCTATTAATACAAAATTAAAAAAGCATTCCCACCCAAGTTCTTATTAAATTATAATTTCTCTCTACGCACGTTTAACAAAATTATAAATATAATTAAAAGTTATATTATAATTAATCTATATATTTTTGTTTAATTTAGCGTGCGGTTTTTAGATTAAAAAGCTAAATAAAAATTAAGTACATTGCATAGCATATAATTTTTTAGTATTGTTTTTATTATCAATTTGTAATAAAATATATTATAAATTTAATTTGGGGGGATAAATAATGATTACAGGTATATCATCAACCAGTAATACAAATAAATATGTGCAAAGTATAGGCGGTATAGAAGTTACAGTTACAACTAATCTTACAGAACAAACTACAACAATCAATGTTGCAGCAAAAGTAACTGGAGGAGCTTTAAATACAGAAGCATAAATATACTACTCCTATATCGTGTTTTTATTATCGTATTTTAATTTATATATTTTATAACTTTTTTGGAGGTTTATGAAAAAGTTTTTTTGTATTCTATTTATATTTATGTCTTTTCAGCTTTATTCTTTAACAGACGATGAAGTAAAATTTTTAAAAGCATGCGAAAATGGAAAATATGAAACCGTTGTAGCTATGTTAGACAGAAAAGTAAATGTAAATGTTACAACCGAAGACGGACTTACCGGTTTAATGCTTGCTTCACATAAGGGATATCCTAATATAGTAAAACTTCTTATACGGCATAATGCTGATGTTAATATAGTAGATAATGTTGGATATAATGCTTTAATATTTGCTGCTTCAGAGGGAAAAATTGATATTGCTAAAATGCTTATTAAGGCAAATATTAATGTAAATACTAAAAACAGCTATGGAGAAAATGCTTTGCATGTAGCTTCATACAAACTTCACAGCGATATAGTGCAAATATTAATAGATGCCAAAATAGACATTAATGCCTTAAATAATGATGGGGATAATGCTTTGATGATGGTTTTTATGTCGGCTGCTACAAGAGAAGAAATGATGCCTACTATTGAAATATTGTGTAAAAATGGAATAGATGTTAATGCTAAAGATAAAAATGGACGCTCTATAATAGCATATATAAAAGCTAACTATAAAAAAGGAGATGCTTTAATAGAATATTTAGAGCAATATGGTGCTGTAGAATAATGAAATAATAAGCTTGAATTTTTGTCTTTTTATTATATTATATATCAATTATGGAAAATAATATAAATGAAAACACAAATGTTCAGCCTCAGGAACAAAACTCTAATGATGATTCTAATACTGCACAATTGTCTAATAATGAGTTTAAAGTTTCTCTATCAAGCATAGACTATGAAGGTCCCCTTTCAATATTATTTGATATGCTTAAGAGAAGTGAAAAAAATATATACGAAGTTTCAATATTAGAAATAATTGACCAGTTTATAGAATATTTAAAAGAGCAGGCAGCATTAAATTTAGACTCTACAGGCGAGTTTTTGGTAGTTGCTTCAGATTTTCATTTATACAAATCAAGAATGTTATTGCCGCACGATATGGACGATGATAAGTTTACGGATAGACTTAAATTTGAAATAGTAGAGCAAATGCTTGAGTTTCAAAGATATAAAATGGTTTCTGAAGAGCTTGACAGGCTTCAAGAATATTCGGATTCTATATTTGAAAGAAAAGATACTGAAAGAGTTAAGTTCTTTCAAAATAACAGCAATAACGAAGATAATGAAATGGCTTGGAAAGATGTTACTCTTTATGATTTGGTATATGCTTTTACAAAGGTGCAATTTGTGCCTGAAACCGATTTGGCAGTGCTTTCTGGTATGTCCAACTTTCATATAGATAATGCTATTGATATGATAAGAATAAAATTATCTGAAGAAGATGTATTTCCATTTATAGTTTTATTTAAAGATGGGGTTACAAAAAGGCAGCTTGTTACTTTTTTTCTTGCTATGCTCGAGCTTGTTAAGGAAAAAGAGATTTTATTAAAACAAGATATAAAATTTGGCAATATTTACGTATTTAAAAGAAAAGATAATAATAATAATAATGAAGCTAATCAGGATTTAAATAATGAATGAAAATAAATTTAACAATGGATATATATTTGCTATATTAGCAGTTATAATATGGAGTACAAATTTCGTAGCTGCAAGATATCTCGTAGGTCTCTCTCCAATAGAAATATCATTTTACAGATGGCTTGTTACTTTTTTAGTATTAACTCCATTTTGTATAGGAAGTTTAATAAAAAATATTAATTTAGTAAAAGGCTTATGGATAAAAATTATAATAATTTCAGTATTGGGCATTACTATTTTTAATACTTTTGTATATTTAGCAGCACATACTTCTAATGCCACTAATATGTCTTTAATAGCTACATTATCCCCTATAATAATTGCAATAATAAGCAGAGTTCTATGGAAAAAACATTTAAGCAAAGCTCAAAAACAGGGGTTATTTATAATTATATTAGGAGTTGTTATTCTACTTACTAAAGGAAGCATAGAAGTTATAAGCAAATTGAAATTTTCTATAGGCGATTTATATATGATTTTTGCTGTAACATTATTTGCAGTATACACTCTAACATTAAGAATAAAACCTAAAGACTTCCCACAAACTACTTTTTTCTATCTTATGGTAGCAATAGGTCTTATACCTTTACTAATATTAATGATTCCAAAATATGTCAGCCATCAAGCCCATACTCTAAACTTTAATTTAGCAATTGTGCTTATATATATTGGAATATTTCCTTCTGCTTTGGGATTTATATTTTGGAATATAGCAGTATCTAAAATAGGAGCAATGAAAGCAAGTATAATATATGATTCTGTTCCTTTCTTCTCTACAATTGGAGCTATTATTTTGCTTCATGAAAAACCATATATAGCACAAATAATAGGAGGAGTTTTAATATTAATTGGAATTATATATTCATCTGTTGCTGATAATAATAAAAAAATAATTACGAAATAATTTTATGTATTGATTTTTCTATTATATCCATTTTCTCTTCATATGCATTAGTGCCTTCTATTCTCTGAATGCCGTCATAGGCCTGCCACAATGACACCAAAGAAATATAATCTTCATCTCTATCTTCCTCTTTATAATTACCATACACAATAGAAGAAAGCACGCATTCAAAATCACTAGTTATTGACTTATATATATTTATTGCCCTTTCATTATCCTCAATCTCTTCAAAACAAATAGCTGTTTTTATCATATCAGGTCCAATCAATGCCCTATAGTCTTGCATAACATTAGCAGTAATATAGCTTTTATAATGCATAACCTCTGCCCTACTTCTTGCATCTCCTGCAATCTCTGAAAACAAAGCAAGTACATCAAAAATATTTCTATACACAGAAGAAGATTTTATTATATTAATTTTATCTTTCTCAAAATTAGATACCAAATTATGTGATATTACAGATATAGATTCATAAATATGTTTTATTATTATATTTAATTCATCTTGATACTTGCCAAAATATAAAGCAAAAATAAACCTCACAAAATCACCGTATAGTAAAGCATTATTTATATTTGTATCAAAAGAAATATTTTCAATAGAGTTTATAGTTTTGTATTTTAATAATTCATCTATAACTTTTATCACGCTTCCATCATCATAGTAATGAAGCTTTGAATATTCTGATACAAATATCTCTATAGCATTCAGCTCTCTTTTATTATTATACGCACTAAACTCTCTTAAATAAGATTCTATAGTTGATTTAGCCAGAAAGGTATTAGAGGCAGATATTGCTTTTAATATATCAGAATATTCTCCCTCAAACAACTCTTTTTTTAATTTTATTATATCTTCATTAATCATAAAAATTATTCTTTTATATCATTAAATATATCTTTTAATGTAATATGTTTTAATTTATCTTCCATCGCCTTTTGAACAATTTCAAGCTTTGGCTGCAGTGCTGAAGTAATTTTTTTTCCAACAGGGCATTTTTTGTTTGGATTTTCATGAAAACTAAACAAATTATCATCATCTAAACTCTCTACAGCATTAAATATATCAAGCAATGTAATATCTTCTATTTTTCTATTTAATGAAACACCGCCTGTTCCTCTTTTTACTGTGATAATATCTGCTTTTTGTAATTGTATCAAAATATTTCTTATTATAACAGGATTAACATTAACACTGCATGAAATAAAATTGGAAGTCATTTTCTCATCTTTAAAATACAGAATACAAATGAGAGTATGTATTGCTATTGTAAACCTTGAACTAATTTTCATAAGAATATCCTTAGATAAAATTATAATACATTTATTTTATTAATGCAACAAAATTATTGTAATACTTGACATTACATTAAAACAATATATCATTGTAATAATTATTATTACAATAGAGGTGTATTAATGGATAAATTACTATTTTTAATAGACTTTCTTATGAAAGAAAAAAATTACAAATATGATGAGGATTTAAATAACGCCATAAAAGAAAATGATGAAGAAAAACTATATAATTATTTTAGATGTTTAATGAATATAAGAAGCCCCAATAATATAAGCGAAGAATATTTAAAAATAGAAGATGAATATTTGCAAGATAGGCTTAAAAATAAAAAGCTAATTAGTATAGATGATATAAAACCTATAAAGGATAATTTATATATATGGAAAGGAGATATAACAACTCTAAAAATAGAAGCAATAGTAAATGCAGCTAATTCTGCTATGCTTGGCTGTTTTGTACCGCTTCACAAATGCATAGATAATGCAATACATAGTGCCTCAGGAACTAGACTAAGACTCTATTGCAATGATATTATGAAAGGAAATCTTGAGAAAACAGGAAGCTGCCTAATAACTCCAGCATTCAATCTTCCTAGTAAATATGTTTTGCATACAGTAGGCCCAATAATAAAAAATGAAGTTTCAAAAAATGATGAAGAGCTTTTATATAAGTGCTATAAATCATGCTTAGAAACAGCTAAAAATAATAATATAAGAAGTATAGCATTTTGCTCAATATCCACAGGAGAGTTTAGGTTTCCAAATGAACTTGCTAGCTTCATAGCAGTTAAAGCGGTGAGAGATTTTTTAGAGAATACTGAGTACAATATAAAAATAGTATTCAATGTATTTAAAGATTTAGATTATAAACTTTATAACAATATTTTAAATAATTAGAAGGTAAAAAATATGAATGAACAATTAAATGATATTAAATTAACAAAAAAATTAAAATTAGCTATAGAAAAATCAGACTATATATTAATAGGTGCAGGTGCTGGGCTTTCTGCTTCTGCAGGTTTTTTATATAGCGGCAAACGATTTGATGATAACTTTTCTGAGTATAGAGAAAAATACGGATTAACGGATATGTATAGTGCAGGCTTTTACAACTACCCTACTTTAGAAGATTTCTGGGGATTTTTTTCTTTATTTGTTTATATTAACAGATATGATATTCCGGCAGATGAAACTCATTTAAATCTTTTAGACATAGTAAAAAATAAAAATTATTTTGTAATTACAACAAATGTTGATGGAAGATTTGAAGCAGCTAATTTTGATAAAGACAGACTATTTAAAGTTCAGGGAGATTTTTCTCTTTTTCAATGCTCTACACCATGCAGACAGGAAACTTTCTACAATGAAAAATATATAAGAGAAATGATAAAACACAGAAAAGATTTAAAAATACCTTCAGAGCTTATACCAAAATGTCCACACTGCGGAGCAAATATGTCAATGAATCTAAGAAGCGATGAAACATTTGTTCAAGATGAAAACTGGTATAAAGCCAAAGATAAATATAAGGCTTTTTTAAATGATTCTAAAGATAAAAATATTTTGTTTTTGGAATTGGGTGTAGGATTTAATACTCCTGCTATAATAAAATATTCTTTTTGGAGAATGGCTTTAAAAAATAAAAACTCAATTTACGCCTCTATTAATCTAAAAAATGTTTTCTCTACACCTGATTTAAAAGAACGCTCTATATGTATAGATGATGATATATCCAAGGTATTAAAATATATAAAAAACAAATAATTTTTGTTGTAATACTTGACATTACAACAAAAATATGTTAGTATAGTTGTAATAATAGCTATTACAACTTCTTTAATTAAAGAAAAATATTTTATACAAAAAAAGGAGAATAAAAAATGAAAATTGCAATAATAGCAGCAAATGGAAGAGCTGGAAAATTAATTATGAATGAGGCATTAGAAAGAGGATTAGATGTTACAGCTATAGTAAGAGATAAAACAAAAATCAATAATTCAAAAGTAAAAGTTATAGAAAAAGATTTATTTAATTTAACAAAAGATGATTTGAAAGAATTCGACACTGTAGTAAGTGCATTTGGAATATGGGACGAGAAAGAACTTGATAAGCATTCATTAGTTATGGAGCATTTATGTAACATACTTGCAAACACAAATATTAGATTAATGGTGATAGGAGGAGCAGCAAGTTTGTATGTCAATAAAGAACATACTATGATATTAAAAGATACTCCTAATTTTCCAGATATTTTTATGGGGGTGGCTGTGAGTTCTATTAAAGCATTTGATATATTAAAAAGCAAAAAAGATGTTTTATGGACTTATGTATCACCTTCTGCAGATTTTCAAGCTGAGGGAGAGAAAACAGGAAAATATAATATAGGCCATGATGAATTATTAATTAATTCTAAAGGGGAAAGCTGTATTAGTTATGCTGATTATGCCGCTGCTTTTGCTGATGAAATAGTTAATAAAAAATACTTAAATCAAAGAATAACATTCTGTTCAAAATAATAAAAGTAGTATAAAGCGTATAAAGGAGATAATCTTTTATACGCTTATATTTTTACTTAATTATCTTTACTATTTTTAATTGTCTTTATTATCTTTGCCATGACAATGCTTATATTTCTTGCCGCTTCCGCAAGGACAAGGGTCGTTTCTGCCTATTTTGTTTGTCATTTTTACTTGTGCCTGTGCTATTTTTGGTTTAGCATTTTCATTATTATTATCCATAGCACTAGCACTGCTCTTCTCTTCAACGCCGCCGTCAAAAGCACTTTCTCTCTCAGTATTATTAAAGGCATTAGGCATTATTCTTACTCTCATTAAAAGATTAATAAGCTCATTGTGAATAACATCCATAGTAGCTACAAACATCTTATATCCTTCGAGTTTATATTCTGTAAGAGGATTTTTCTCAGCATATCCTCTAAGTCCTATACCCTCTCTTAAACTGTCCATAGCAAATAAATGGTCTTTCCATCTATTATCTATAATTGAAAGGAATATATTTTTCTCTACTTCTCTAAATATCTTTTCATCTACCTCTAAAGATTTTTTTCTATATGTTTCTAATAATACATTAGTAAGATTTTTTATTGCATTTTCAACTCCGCCTTCAACAGCCTTGTTTGCCGCATCTTCATCTATACCAATCAAATAACTGTTAAGCCATTTTGTTATTTCCATAGGATCAACAGTCTTTTTGCCGTCTGCTATCTCCCTTATTGTAGAATCTACTACATCAGAAATAATCTCTTCTATTCTTGGCGAAATATCATCAGAATAAAGTATATAATCTCTCTCAGCATAAACCGCCATACGCTGCTGATTCATAACATCATCATACTCAAGCAAATGCTTTCTTATATCAAAGTTTCTGCCCTCAACTTTTCTCTGAGCATTTTCAATAGATTTGTTAAGCCACTTGTGTCCAAGCTCTTCCTCTTCACCCATACCCATAGCAAGCATCATGCTAGAAACTCTCTCGCCTCCAAAAAGCCTCATCAAATCATCTTCAAGCGATAAGAAAAATACACTTAATCCAGGGTCTCCCTGTCTTCCGCTCCTACCGCGAAGCTGATTGTCTATACGTCTAGCCTCGTGCCTTTCACTTCCTATAACATGCAAACCGCCAGCCTTTAACACAGCCTCTTTGTCTATCTTAGACTTTTCATTTATTTGTGTGATTCTCTCTATTTTCTCAAGCATCTCTAAAGCATTATTTTTTTCAGCCAGCTCTTTAGCCTCATCAAGCTTGCCCGCAATAACAAATCTTACGAAAGCCTCTTTATAAAGGTCTATAGATTTTATTTTTTGATTTAACTCTTCTTTTTTGTAAGGGTCTCTCTCTTTAAACGCCCTATCTCTCATTATTGTAAGTATTTGCTCTATCTCAGAAACACCCTTAGCAATAGGGTTACCTCCAAGCACAATATCCGTACCACGGCCTGCCATGTTTGTAGCAAGTGTAACAGCACCCGGCTCTCCTGCCTGTGCAATTATCTGAGCTTCCCTCGAGTGGTTTTTAGCATTAAGCACTTCGTGAATAATTTTATGCCTTTTAAATACTTTAGACAATTCTTCATTCATCTCAACAGATACTGTACCAACTAACACTGGCTTTCCTGCATCTTGAAGCTCTTTAATATATTTTGCCAATGCCTCAAATTTTGCTTTTCTTGTTCTATATATTCTGTCTGATAAATCCTGTCTTGCTATAGGTTTATTTGTAGGAATAACTGCAACATCAAGCTTATATATTTTATAAAACTCTTCTGCCTCTGTTTCTGCTGTACCCGTCATACCAGAAAGTTTTAGATACATTCTAAAATAGTTTTGGAATGTGATTGTTGCATAAGTTTGAGATTCATTTTGTATAGCAACTTTTTCTTTGGCCTCTATTGCTTGGTGAAGACCATCGCTATATCTTCTTCCCTCAAGAACACGTCCTGTAAACTCATCTACAATCAAAACCTCCCCATCTGTAACCATATAATCAACATCTCTTTTAAATACCTTATGAGCCTTTAATGCCTGATTAACATGGTGAACTATTGTACTGCTTTGAGCACCATAAAGGTTTTCTATATTCAAAAGCTTTTCTACTTTTTTTACACCCTCTTCTGTAAGATATACGTTTTTATCTTTTTCTATTAATACATAATCACCAGTACCTGCAATCTCTTTCATTCTCTCATCTGTTTCTGCCTGCTTAAGCATAGGTATGATTCTATCTATCTCATAATACATTTTAATATTTTTTTCTGCAGGTCCTGATATTATAAGCGGAGTTCTTGCTTCGTCTATTAATATACTGTCAACCTCGTCCACTATGGCATGATAAAACTTTCTCTGCACTTTATCTTCTTTTCTCACAACCATATTATCTCTTAAATAGTCGAAACCAAACTCATTATTAGTACCATAAACAACATCGCAATTATAAACAGCTCTTCTCTCTGGTGAATGCGGTTTAGTATTATCAAGTATGCCTACACTAATACCAAGCATAGAGTATATAGGCATCATCCACTCAGCGTCCCTTTTAGCAAGATAATCATTAACTGTAACTACATGCACCCCAAGTCCTGTTAAAGCATTAAGATAAACTGCAAGTGTTGCAACAAGCGTCTTACCTTCACCCGTTTTCATCTCAGCAATTCTTCCCTGATGAAGCACAGCACCTCCCATTACCTGCACATCAAAATGCCTCATGCCTGTGGTTCTTAAACTTGCCTCGCGTACAACAGCAAATGCCTCTGGAAGCAACTCATCTAATATATCTTGAAGCTTCTTTTTATTCTCTTCTTTCGATAAATCTAATTCCTCTGTCTTACAGCCTATATAATCTTCTACTCTTTGCCTAAACTCTTTTGTTTTATTAGTTAACTCTTCATTAGTTAATTTCTTTATTTCTTCTTCAAATGTTAATGTTTTCTCTGCTATAGGTTTTAATATTTTGGCATCATTTTGTTCTTTAGAGCCAAATATTAATTTAAATACTAAATCCATCGCTCCCATTATAGGTAAATCTCCTTTATTAAATCAAGATTGCTTAAACATTATAAACAAATAAACAACTAAAAATATTCTTTATTTAAACTTAATAATAACATATAATGTAAATATAATAAAGTACAAAAAATTATTTTACTTGTTTAGGAGCCATAGATATTGCACGTTTTTTAGTTAAAATAAAGTAGGTATTCCTTATAATATAAATAGCTAAAT
>NZ_CAKVGN010000059.1 GCF_934747485.1 uncultured Brachyspira sp.
AAAAGTTGAAAAACAGTTGGAAATTATATATAATTTAGCAAGAAAGGAGCTTTTTTAGTTATCTAGGACAGCCCCATATTTTTATACAAATATAAAAAATTACAAAACATAGTTGTTTAGGTATATACTTATAATATTCATAATTTAGAGTTTATCTCATCAAATAATTCTTTCTTTTTTGCCTTTACATATTCAACTATATCTTCAAGCTTAACTTCAACACTTTCTGAATCTCTCCTTAACTTAAACTCAACAACACCACGCTCAAGTGATTTTTTACCTATTATTATTCTCATAGGCACACCAATCAAATCGCAGTCATTAAGTTTAACACCAAGTCTCTCTTTTCTGTCATCAAACATAGTTTCAACACCAATAGCACTTAAAGCATTATATATCTCTTCTGCTTTTTTGAATGAGTCTTCAGTCTCTTTATCTATTGCCACAACTATAGCTTCATAAGGAGCAACACTTATAGGAAATATTATACCCTTGTCATCATAATTCTGCTCTATTACAGAAGCCAAAGCCCTATTAACACCAATACCATAACAGCCCATTATAGGAGTAATTGCCTTATTGTTTTCATCTAATACAGTAAAATTAAATGCCTGAGTATATTTGTCTCCTAACTTAAATATATGTCCAAGCTCTAAACCTTTTTTCTGATACAATTTCTCTCCGCATTCTGGACACATATCGCCCTCTTTAGCAACTCTAAAATCGCCCCACACATCTACATTAAAATCTCTGTTTATATTAACATTTTTTATATGCGTATCATCTTTGTTTCCGCCAACTATTGCATCAGCTACAGATTTTACAGACTTATCTGCAAATATTCTTATCTTTTTCTTTAAACCAATAGGAGAAGCAAAACCAACCCTCGCCCCTGTAACCTCTTTTATAACCTCTTCAGAAGCAAGTTCAATATCAAGCCCTCCTAAAGCATTTGAAAGCTTTGTTTCGTTTATCTCTAAATCGCCTCTAACGGCAACTAATATTACTTCATCTTCTTCTGTTTTGTATATTATGCTTTTAATAAAATTCTTTGAAGAAGTATTAAAGGATTTCTCTAAATCTTCGATTGTTTTTATATCTGGAGTATACACTTCTTCTAATGCTTTATCAGTATAAGACTTAGCCTCTTCATCTTCTCTCACATTAGCCTTTTCAACATTAGCCCTATAATTACATTTTGAGCAGAAAATAATGGTTTCCTCGCCTACTTCACTTAACACCATAAACTCTTCGCTTCCTTCTCCGCCCATTGCTCCGCTGTCTGCCTTTACGCTTACTGTATCAAGCCCCATTCTCTTAAATATTTTTGTATAAGCACGGCTCATATCATTATAAGTTTTGTCAAGACATTCTTTAGTGATATGAAATGAATAAGCATCTTTCATTGTAAACTCTTTAGAGCGAATCACACCAAATCTTGGACGAATCTCATCTCTAAATTTTGTATGTATTTGATATAATGTAACAGGTAAATCTTTATAAGACTGTATTTCATTTTGAGCTGTAATAGTAAAAGCTTCTTCATGAGTAGGACCCATTGCCATATCAACATCATTTCTATCTTTTAATCTAAATAATTCTTTTTTAAATCTCTCCCATCTTCCAGAAGGCGTTAATAATTCTTTTGAAACAAGTATAGGCATTATGCATTCATTAGAGCCTATTGCATCCATCTCTTCGCGTATTATGTTGGATATTTTATTTAACACCCTCACACCTAAAGGCAAATAAGAATAAAGACCATTAGATATTTTTCTTGCAAGTGCTGCTCTTATCATTAATTTATTAGAAGCTATTATAGCATCATTTGGAGCTTCTTTTAGTGTTGGCATAAATAATTTCGATAAACGCATAACATATTTCCCTTAAAAAATTTTGTATTAATGATATATTAAAATTTTACGTTTTGTCAAAAATTGTATTTTGGAAATTAAAATACTTGCAGGGCTTTGCCCCGCACCCCACTTCTTTTGGTGACCCAAAGAAGCAAAAGGACTGCATTTGAAAAATCCAACTTTAGTTATACTAAATATATAGCAAAAAGTTAATAATACATCTATAAAAAATATAGAAATTGGTAAAACGTATTTGATTCAGTATATACTAAAAATATAAATTATCAACCGTTATTAAAAGACTCTAAAATTATTTTTAATATTTTTTCTCTCAATATATCTATATTTATATTGTTTTTGGCACTAATAAAAATTGCATCATCATACATGGTAAGTATTTTGTTTTTTTGATTTTCTTCCAAACTGTCAACTTTGTTAAATACCATCACTCGTTTTATATTTGAAGCTTCTATCTCTTTTATTGTAGCTTCAACATTAATGAGTTTCTCTTCAATATATTCATCTGTAGAATCAACCAAATGCAAAAGCAAATCAGCCTCTACCACTTCAGATAATGTAGACTTAAAAGAAGCTATTAAAGTATGCGGAAGCCTGTCTATAAAACCAACAGTATCGCTAATAATAGCTTCAACAGGTGCATCATCAGATAAATAAAGCTTTCTTGTATGAGTGTCTAACGTAGCAAAAAGTTTATCTTCTACATAGGTATCTTCTTTACATAAAAGATTAAATAAAGTGCTTTTGCCAGCATTGGTATAACCTACAATAGCTATTCTAAAAGCAGAGCCTCTTCCCTTTCTTCCTGTGCTTGCAGATTTTTCTACTTTGCTTAATTGAGTTTTTAGTTTATGTATTCTCTCTCTTGCCCTTCTTCTGTCGTACTCAAGTTGTTTCTCTCCTGCTCCGCCTCTTAAACCTATTACCCCTCTCACTTGGCTTAAATTGCTTCTCTTACCCTTTAATCTTGGATATTCAAACTCCAAAAACGCCAACTCTACTTGCATTCTTGCTGTGAGTGTTTTGGCACGCATTGCAAATATCTCTAATATAATCTCTGTTCTCGTTAATGCTTTTATATTAGAGCCTTCTTCTATAGCATTAACCTGCGAACCGCTAAGCTCGTTGTCAAAAACAAAATATTCTACATTGTCAGCTATAGCACTCTCTTTTAAAGATTCAAGCTTACCTGTGCCTATATAAGTGCCTGCCACTATCTTTTGCTGTATAAAAGAAAATCTATCAGCTATCTCATACCCCGCAGTATCGCATAGCATAGAGAGCTCTGTTAAAATATTGTCTATATTAATTTTTTTATTTCTATATTCTCTGGAATCTGCTACAAATATTATATACGCTCTTTTCATAAATACCTTTATTATTTAATCACTAATGAATTATATAGCTCTATAGTTTTATCAGATAAATACTGTTTTTTTGAAAGTACAAAATATATTGACTCTAATACAACTTTTAAAAATGCTTCATCAAAATTAATAAAAATCTCTTCTCTTAATTTATCAGCAGTTTCTAATTTACGCGTAGGCTCAAGATAGTCTGATGCATATATAATCTTTTCAAGCATACTCATATTAGCATGCCCCACTGTATGGCTTTCTATGGCAGATATTATATCATCATCTTTTATATGAAACTCTTCTATTGTTATTATGGCACTTACCCTCGCATGAAGCAAAGCAGAAGTGATATGTTTAGGGTATTCTTTTTTATCATACTCTAATATTATTTTTCGCATCTCTTCTTCTTTATATCTCTTGCCCAAATCATGACACAATGCTGCTAAAGATGCCTTATTAACATCAATATTATAATGCTTCGCAAGTTTTACAGATAAATCTCTTGTTGAAAGTATATGCTCTTCTCTAAATGGGAGATATTTTTTTATATAATCTAATATAGGCTTTTCATCAAAATTATTCATAATGCAAATATTATGATATATTTTAAAATAATGTCAATTATCTGTATATAGATTTGTTATTAAATACAGGTTTATAGCGTTTTTCTTTATCTAAAAAAGAGTCTTTATATTGGTCATAAAGCACAACACTTCCATCTTCATTAACATGTCCTACAGGGTCATACATATAAAAAGGCATAAAATCTTTTCCTGTAGCCATATTAGTATCAGCTGCCCCCCATTCTAAAGGCACATCAACACCAAAAGTAGACTTCTCTCTTATAGGCATACCATATATATAAACATATTTTGAATAAGTATCAACTGCTACAAGCGAATTATCTAAAGCAATTAATCCAGCACCCTTACCGCTAAATCTATAAAAATAAAAACGCTTAAGCATATTAGAATATTTACTATTTAATGATTTTGTATAAAGAGGGTTATATCCCCTATATTGATAATACTTCATATTGTATATAGCAAATATCCCCGCCTTGCTATTATCGCCTTTGTAATAATACTCATTTTTAGCTGAATCTAAACTCTCCCAGTCTTTATCATCATGCTTGTTCACAAACTTAAAAGAAGGAACATTGTCCGAATTAAAAGTAGCAATTAAAAGCCAATCATTAAATTTAGAAGAACTGAAAGAATCTTCCCTCTCAATATCTTTAAATCCAAATAATGCTGTTGAATATGTTAATAATATTATATAAAAAAACATTCTTTTCATAATAATTCCAAAATAAACACTTTTAAATATTTGTAGATATTATATAGAAAAAAAGACAAAAAGTAAATAATGTCTTTTTGAAAAAAACTTATAAATATTCATAAAAAAGAAAAATAAATATAAAATTATCAATTATTAATATACATTTTATACATTTTTAAGGACATTAACTACAATATGTCTTAATAACATATGTAAAACTAATTACTGTTAGAATCTTCTTTATTTTCATTATCTAATGAAGTATTATTTATATCTTCACTGTTTTTGTCATTACTTTCTATATTTTCAATTTCCAAATCATTATTTCTTGGAATAGTTTTATTAGTATTTTCTATATTTTTATTTTTTACTATGCGTCCGTAAAATAATGCAAATATAACATAATATATAAAAGACATTAAAACAGAACTTGAGGCATAAGGAATTAAAGCTATTTTTGTATTGTATGCTGTATTAAAAAAGTAATTATAGAAATAAGGTAAAACTAAATATATAACAAAAATTAAAGGAATAATAAGCAAAAGCCATATTTTATTTTTAGCAACTTTATTAGCAAAACCATAAGAAACTATTATGGTTAATATCAATATAGCAGTTAAATATGATATAGTCTCTTTATCTAATTTAATATTCGTATAATCAATTTCTAAAAAGTTTATTATAATTAACCCAGAAACAGAAATCAAAAACATTCCAAACAAAGCAAAAATTAGAGAGAAAATTATTTTTAATAAAAAAAGTCTATTAGAAAAATTTTTATCTTTATGCGGCAATAATTCAACGACCCATAGCAAAATAGAAAAAGTAAAAGTTTGAAGTAAAAGCTCTGGAAGAGACATAAGATGATATTCAATCGGAAGCTGAGTATATATTATACCCTCTAAAGATGAAGGAGCTGCTGCTGGTGTTGCTATAATTCCAATAAATACTAATATTATCCATAATTTCAAGAATCCCAATTTGGTAGCTATAATATTTCTTATAGGATATAGAGCAATAGCAATAAATATAGCTCTTATAGGCTGTAAAAAAGGTCCTAATAATATTAGAGGCGAATCAAAATTACGCATAAAATTATTAACAACATTATAACTATAAATTGTAGAATAATCGAAAATATTTGAAAATAATAGTCCAAAAATAAAATAAGTTAATGTATGTATTAAAGCTACTTTTATATAAAAAATAAAAAAATGTCTAAAAAACAATTTAGTATTCGGCATAATATTTACTTTTCAAGTCTTTCAACTTGATCATTATTATATACTATATTAATTCTTTTAATAGAAGAAGCCTTTCCAGTTTGAGTATCTACTTGTACTATTATACCATTAATCATAGGGTTAGTAGTTTCAACCTCAAATCTATGAGGTATTTTGCTGACAAATCTTGCAATAGCAGCTTCTTTTTTCATGCCTATAACAGAATCATAACTTCCGCACATACCAATATCAGATATATAAGCAGTATGAGAAGAGAGTATCTTTTCATCAGCAGTTTGAACATGAGTATGAGTTCCGAAAATACAAGTTACCTGCCCTTCAAGATAATATGAGAATGCAATTTTTTCGGCCGTAGCCTCAGCATGAAAATCTATAAATATAATATTAGTTTTTTCTTTTAGATGTTTAATAGCAATATTAGCTTTTTTGAAAGGACAATCTAAAGGCTCTAAAAAAGTTCTGCCCATTAGGTTAAGTACGCCTATTTTAAAATCATCTGAGTCATATATATAATAACCAAGCCCGGGAGATTCATTAGGATAATTATACGGACGAAGAAGCCTATTTTCATTACCAATTAAGGCAAATACATCTCTATTGTTCCAAACATGGTTACCAGTGGTGAGTACATCTATACCAGAATTAAATAGCTCTGCGGCAGTATCTCTGGTAATCCCAACTCCATTAGCTGCATTTTCACCATTAGCTATAACAAAATCTATATTATGCTCTAATTTAATCTCTTCCAAATGCCTTCTTACAGCATATCTGCCCGTAACCCCAACAATATCGCCAAGACATAGTATGTTTTTAACAGCCATAAAATAAACCTTTATTATTATCTAGCAACCTCAACTGCCCTAGTCTCTCTAATAACAGTAACTCTAATAATACCGGGATATTTAAGCTCATCTTCTATTCTCTTAGCAATATCTCTTGCAATCTGCTTAGCCTTAACATCATCAACCACATCACTCTTAGTCATTACTCTAAGCTCTCTTCCAGCCTGTATAGCAAAAGACTTTTCAACTCCATCAATACTATCAGCAATCTTTTCCAAATCATCAAGTCTTTTAATATAATTTTCAAAAGATTCCATTCTAGCACCCGGACGAGCAGCACTAATAGCATCAGCCGCTTTTACTATAACAGCCTCAACAGTTTGAGTCTCTACATCATTATGATGAGCCCTTATAGCATTAACAACTTCTTCTCTCTCTCCGCATCTTTTAGCTAAATCAGCTCCGCTCATAGCATGAGAGCCTTCTCCCTCAATCTCTATAGCCTTTCCAACATCATGCAAAAATGCACTTCTCTTAGCCATTTCTACATTAGCTCCAATTTCGGCAGCAATCATAGCAGCAATATTAGCAACTTCCTTACTATGAAGAAGCATATTCTGACCATAACTTGTTCTATATTGAAGTCTGCCCATATGTCTAACAAGTTCATGATGCATAGTAGTAAGATTTAAATCAGCAATAGCATTCTCACCTGCTGTCATAATAGAATCTTCTACTTCTCTTCTTGTTTTCTCAACAATCTCTTCTATTCTTGCAGGGTGAATTCTTCCATCTAATATAAGCTTTTCTAATGAAACTTTAGCGATATGCTTTCTTACAGGGTCAAAACAAGATATAACAACAGCCTCAGGAGTATCATCTATAATAATATCAACTCCTGTGAGTGTTTCAAGCATTCTGATATTTCTTCCCTCTCTGCCTATAATTCTTCCTTTCATCTCTTCACTAGGCAAAGAAACAGAAGTAACCGAAGACTCTTGAGTAACATCGCTAGATATTCTCTGTATAGTTTGAACAATTATCTCTCTAGCCTTTTTCTCTCCAGCCTCTATAGCATTCTTTTCTATGTTATCTACTATCTTTGAAGCAGCCTTTTTAGCATCTTCCTCTATTTCTATCATTAAAGTATTTTTAGCTTCTTCACGAGTAAAGCCTGCTATTTTCTCAAGCTCTTTTTTTTCTTCTTCAAGAAGGGCATCCAATTTCTCTTCTTGCTCTTTAATTTTCTTCAATTTATTCTCAATATTATGTTCTTTATTTTCCAAATATTGAGTTTTTTTGTCTAAATTAGCCTCTCGTTGTAGTACCCTATTCTCTAATTTTTGAATTTCTGATCTTCTTTCTTTATTTTCATTTTCTAATCTATTACGCTCTTTTTGTAATTCTAAATTAGCCTCTGAAATAATATTTTTTCTTTCATTTTCAGCTTGCTCTTTAGCATCGCGAAGCATATTTTGTCTTATTATCTCCGCTGAATTAAGGTTAATTTTAGCTATTACCCAGCGGGTTATATATCCAAAAACAAACGCAACTACAACAGAGGTGATTATTATAACCAAGTCCATACCTTCCACCTCATTATTTTTATATACTTTCTTCTTATAAAATACTCTTCAAACATTTATAACATAACATAATTTCAGCATAAAGTCAATATTATCTTTTATATTAACTCTTAGTAGCATAAGTTTTTGTGCATTTTTTATGCATAAAAAGCTATATTATTGTTATTTATATTTAAAATAAAAAATAATAATAACCTAAATAAAAATAACTAAAAAAATTATTAAAGCAAAGATTTGCATCTATTTACTACAAATCTTTTACAATACTGCAAAATAATTTTATAATACTGAAAAAATACAGATAAAAAAATAATTATAAAAATATTAATTAAAAAAATAAATCATAAAAACAGTAGAAATACTTGACATTTTTTTATTTTATGTTAGTATAGCAAACATCAATTTTCGATTGATGCGGGTAGGTGGCCGAGCAGTCAATGGCAGCAGACTGTAAATCTGTCGACGTGAGTCTACGGGGGTGCGAATCCCTCCCTGCCCACATTCTTTTTTATCTCTAATAAAAGGATTAATCAAATGGCTATAGAGTTTAATGATGTGTATATATCTATAGTTCCTGAAGCTAATCTTTGTAGTTCCGAAGAAATATATAGGTTTGTTAATGAATCTGAAGAAGCTGCTTCTATTAGAATGCCTATTGTAATACTTGACTTAAAAAACACTAAAGAAATTAATAGTGCCGGAATAGCAAAAATATTGAAGCTCTACAAAAATCTACAATCACTAAAAATAAAATTATATATGATGAATCTCAATCCAGATGTAGAGCCTATATTAAAAAATCTGCTTCTCACATATTTAATTACAAAAATAGAAAAAGTAGAAGATTTAGACCTTTAATTAAACTAAAAAATATAAATCGTTGACATAAAACAAAAAGTAATATATCATTAAAAAAGCTTGGAGGTAGATGAGTCCCGGTGGGCTCCGCGCTCTTCAAAAGCGTTGGACGTTATAGCAACGTTGGCAGGTTCAACTCCTGCCTCTTCCGATAAATAAGCGATTATTAAAATTAATAGTATGATTATATTACTAATAAAGCATTAAAAATAGTCTCTTATTCTTGAGGAATAATATATTTTTATTAAGAAAAGGAGGCTGCAAAATTGAATAATAATTTTAACTTAATTCAAACCAATACCGTATTGGAACATGATTCTATTAAACCATATCATAAAATTTTATCCCGTCCTATAGTTACTGATATTATCAGAGAAATATTAGAAAAATTAAGAGCAGAATTAAAAAATAATCCAAATACTCATTACAGCAAAGAAGATATTATTAAATTATGTGAAACAAGATTAAAAGAAAAGTCAAATCTCCCTATAAAAAGAGTAATAAATGCCACAGGCACTATCATGCACACCAATTTAGGACGTTCTCCTATTGATGAAGATATATGGCAAGAAGTAAAAGATTTAAATATATACAGCAATAACCTCGAATATAATATAAACAAAGAAGGAAGAGGTTTAAGGGGTGAGTTTCTATACACATTATTAGCTAAACTCACAGGTGCTGAAGATGCTTTAGTTGTTAATAATAATGCGGCTGCCGTATTTTTAATATTAAAAACATTTGCTGAAGAAAAAGAAGTTATAGTATCAAGAGGAGAACAGGTACAAATAGGCGGCGGCTTTAGAATACCAGACATATTAAGAGAAGCTGGTGCTAAACTTGTTGAAATAGGCACTACAAACATAGTAACTGTTAATGATTATAAAGAAGCTATAACAGAAAATACTGCTATGATATTAAAAGTACATACTTCCAATTTTAAAATCAGAGGTTTTGTAAAAAGCCCATCATTTAAAAAAATTAAAGATGCTATACCAAACAATATACCATTAGTTTATGATGAGGGTGCTGGAATATTTGATGAGAGCATGTCTGAAGAGGAGCATATAAAATCAGCATTAAAAGCGGGTGTTGATTTGGTATGTTTTTCTGGAGATAAGATGTTTTCAAGTGTGCAGGCGGGCATTATAGTTGGAAAGAAAGAATATATAGCTAAAATATATAAGCATCCTCTTATGAGAGCTTTTAGATGCGGTAAAACTGTGCTTTCTATATTAGAGAAAAATGTTATAAAAAGATTAAACACAGAGGGGCAATTTAAAGGTTATTGTGAAAGGTTGTTGTCTATTAATGAAGAAGCTGTAAAGCAAAAAGCGTTTAGAATTATTAATGATTTAAAGGGGTTTGATGTAGTTGAGGAATATGTGGAGACTGGCGGCGGTGCTATGGCTGATACTTTTTATATTTCTTATGCTATAAGTTTTAAGCCTAAAAACATTAAAGAGACTATAAAATATTTGCATAATTTAGATACTCCTATTATATCAAAAATAAAGAAAGACTATGTATTATTATATGTTTTAACAATAGAAGAGAGAGATATTGAGTATGTATATAGTGTATTAAAGCATATAGAAAAAGAATATTTATAAAAATTTAAAAAAAATTAGTTTAATAAAGTATTAATTTAATTATTAGGGCGAGTAATTTTTTATTTAAGGAAATGTCAATGAATAAAATTATAGGAACTGCTGGGCATGTTGATCATGGTAAATCAGAATTAATAAAAGCTTTAACGGGTATTGCTATGATGCGTTTACCTGAAGAGAAGAAAAGAGAGATGACTATTGATTTGGGATTTGGATTTTTTAAGCCTAATGATGATATTACTATTGGGGTAATAGATGTTCCGGGTCATGAAAGATTTATTAGGAATATGGTTGCGGGTATGTGGAGCTTGGATTTAGTTATGCTTGTTGTATGTGCCAATGAGGGCTGGATGAATATGACAGAGGAGCATGCTAAAGTAGCTTTGGCTTTGGGAATAAAAAACATTGTATGCGTAATAAATAAAATTGACCTCGTCGATGATAATAAATTAAAAGAATCTGAAGATAGTATTAAAAAAAACTTATATAGAATATTTCAAAGAGATATAGAAACAATAAAAGTATCTGCTTTAAATGGCACTAATATAGATTTATTAAAAGAAAGAGTTACAAATATATTGATAAATGACAAAACAAAAGAAGAGATAAAAACTCATATTTATGTAGATAGAGTATTTTCTATAAAGGGTGCTGGTCTTACGATTACAGGAAGTATTAAAGGCGGCGACATTAAAAGAGACGATACTCTCATACACTACCCTACTAAAAGAGAAGTATCTATAAGAAATATTCAGTCATATCATCAAGACAGAGAAATTGTGCATTCTACTTCGAGGGTTGCTTTGAATTTAAAAAACATCAAAAAAGAAGAGATAAGAAGGGGGCATTTATTATGCTCTAAAGAGGAAAATGTCTTTCTAACAGATGAAATAATATTAGAATTGCTTGGAAATAGTGATGTTGATTATTTGAGAAAGATAAAAAATGCTGAGTTTGCCATTGGCACAGAATGCTTAGTAGCTCAGATTATACCTTTATATAAAAAGCAAGATAATAATGATAAAAGAGACGACAGCAAAGAAATAGACAGAAGATTTATAAGATTAAAATTTGATGAGCCTATAGCAGTATTTTGGAAGGAGAGAGGAATACTTATTAGCCATGGAGGAAGTGCCATCATTGGTACGGGTGATGTCTTTTGGGGAGAGAAAACTACTCCATTTATTAGAAAAAATATTATGGATAGGGCTTCAGATTTCTTAGGCAAAATAGAGAGAAAAAAATATACTGATTTGGTAATGAGTGTAAATGGATATAGTTTAGCTAATGGTAATATGCCGGAATATGCTGTAAAACTTGCTAACTACTTTGTAAAAAAAGATTATCTAAAAGAAGCAGCTGAAAGAATAAAAAAATTGATAGAAGTTAAAAAAGATGGATTTTCTTTTGAAGATATAAAAAATTATCTTAATATAGAAACTTCATTTACAAAGCCTTTTATTGATTATTTACTCGAAAATAAAATTATTATGTCATTAGACAATAATATATATAAAAAATATGTTGATACAGTGCAGCTTACCAATTCACAGAAAATGCTTATTGACAAATTAAAAAAAGAAGATTTAAATGGCTTAGATGAAAAAACTATAAAAACTATTAACAATGGAATAAAAGATATAAAAACTCTAACTGCATTAAAATATGCCACCTACCTTGATGAAGGCTTATATTATCATACAGAAGTTTATAACAGAGTAAAAAGCCTAATAATGAAAAACACTAAAAAAAATGATATTATCACTATAGCATTAGTTAAAGAGAGAACAGGGTTATCGAGAAAATACACCATACCAATACTTAATGCTTTAGAGAGAGAAAAGTTGGTAAAAAGACAAGGCAATGACAGAATAGTGCTTTAATTAATTATATGCTGAAAAAATATATTTTGTCAATAAGTTTATTTTATTCAACTTTTTCCCGCCTTCGTACCACAGGTACTTCCTTCGGTCGCTGTGCGGACTTCGTCAAAGTTGCAAAAAGTGCATAGAAAAAAAATAGAAATAAAAACATATATAAATATGATTTGAGATAAAAAATGCAGTTTTTCGCGAAGCGTATCCGAAGGATATGAGGTTCTTTTATACCAATACCGAAAGGTACCTACTCGGTAAAAAAACTGGGGGTGACGGTGGCTAGTCCCCAAAAATAATTAAAACAAAAAACAGATTTCAATAAACTTAAAATTTTTACTATATACTACCCTACTGCATGACTACTCTGTCTGCTATGCTTCTTGCTAATGAACGTGAATCAGCATTTTCAATATCGCTTGCTAATGATATACCATAAGTAATACGGCTTATTTTTTTATCAAAATTATTATTTCTTAAAGTTTTATTTATATATGATGCTGTAGTGTCTGCCTCTAATGAAGCACCAAATGCTATAATAACTTCCTCTATTGAGATATTATTTTTAATTCTATCTATTAACTCTTTTATTCTTATGTCTGAAATGCCTATTCCCTTAAGAGGCTCTATTAAACCGCCCAAAACATGATAAAGTCCAGTATATTCTTCTGTTTTTTCAATAGCAAGCATATCTGTATAAGACTCTACTACGCAAAGCTTTGTTCTGTCTCTTTTATCACTTGCACATATATTACAAATATCATTCTCACTCAAAGAATAACATTCCCTGCAAAGCTTTATATTTTTATGCAGTGATAAAATAGAATTAGATAACTCATTTAAATATTCATCATCACTGTCAAATAAATACAAAGCAATACGCATAGCACTCCTTCCACCTATACCCGGAAGTCTTGCTATCATCTGCGTAAGCTTATCTAAAGAATCAATACTGCTCAATTTTTATCCTTATCATCGTTATTGTTGTTAATAATATCATTCATTTTAGATATAATATCTGGATTTATGGCATCTAATGATATATTTATAATTGGTTTGCCATTTTCATCGTATTTTATTGTTGTCATCTTAGTTATATCAGCAAAAGCCTTATCCATATCCTTCATATTAAAAGAATTAAAAGGATTTTTGTAATTATCGTTTTTATTATCATCAATATTCAAATCTTTTACTCTCGAAATTGCCTCATTCATGCTGGATACAATCATCTCTTCTAAAAGCTCTTTTTGACCCTTATCTAAAAGACTCTCATCTACATTAAAGTTTGATATACTGTAATTTTTATTAATCTCAAATGAAATTAAATTGCCGGGTGAACTATATTTTATAGAATTGTCGCTCATATATAAAAAACTCCTGAAAATAGCATTATTTTTTATGATATATTGTTTTTTACAATTAATCAATATTGATTGTCTATATTATGTTATCAGTATTATGTTACTTATAATATGTTATCTATATTATGTTAAATTAATAAATCATATTAATATTTATTTTTTCCTGTTTTACAAAAATATATGGGTTAAAATTACGATAATATAATAGACACTTATTAAAAAATGTACAAAAAATAATATACACAAATTACATTATGTAGTAAAATATGTACAAAATGTATTATATATGTTAAAAAATTTATATACAAAACGAATTTTTCGACAAAAAACGCATTATGTATATTTACTTAAATTAAATATGCTATATGCTTTAATTATGAGATAAGCTAATAAATGGGAGTTTATAAATGGAAAAGAAAATAAGTTTTATTATAATATTTTTTGTTATGGCATTAAACCTTTATTCATTTGACGAAGGATTTGTATGGGCATTAAAGGCAAATTTTAATGGTACTGCTACATTACCTTCTATAAGTGATTCAGATTTAGATAAATTAGGTGCAGCATACATGAAAGGAGCTGTAGGATACACTATGGACGGAGAAGCAGAACTTGGTTATTTATTCGGCTCTAAGAGATGGTTTAATGGAATGGACCCTTCTAAATTTAGCGGTATGAGCGTATTTGCCTCTATTGGTGTTGGTAATGGGTTTGCTGGTCAGGTTGCTGGAAATACAATCGAAGGAATAGAAGCTAATATGTATATAAATGTAAGCTATTCTCCTGTAATAAGTTTTGGTGTTGGTACTAAAGCATATTTCTTAAACAGCAGATTATCATTAGGACTCCATATAGGAGGTAAATTGATAGCAGATTTATCACCCGAGTATTTAGCATATACTGATAATCCTCAGGCATTAGAATTATTATTCAAAGGCACTCCATATAGCTTGCCGGAAATAGGAGAAATAATAGTAACAGATTTTATGATAAAAAATATGAACCCATTAATGCTTAGTATAAAATTCATGCTTGAATATAATCAGCCTGTAAATGATAGAGTTGAGGTAATATTAGGACTTTACACAAGATTTAATTTATATAGTCCTAAATATATAACAATGCCTGATTCTTTACTACATGCTTTACAAGCTAATAGACCTAATTTCACAACAGAAACACCTTTGCCTTCATATTATATAAACTCTTTAGATTTCGGACTTACTATAGGTTTGGCATTTAAGGGATAATTTTTAGGAATAATTTTTCATTGAAAAAAATGGAGAAAAATATGAAAAAGATTTATTTATTATTATTTACAATTATTTCTATATTTATTATGTCTTGCGGCGGAACTTACTTTAATCCGAAATATTATTATGGTAAAAATAGTTCAAAAATGGAGCAGTCAGACAATGAAGAAACTCCTCCGGATTTGGGCGGCGGAGATGAGAATTTATCTCCAGAGGAAGATCCATTCCAAAGACCAGAAGTTAATGACCCAAATGCTAACGGTTTTACATTAGACCTTGATAAACTTGTAATAGAAGCATCTTTTGATGAAAAAAACAGACCTACTTATAAATTAGTAGCAGGTACTTGGATACCGGGTACAGAAAGAAAGAATGATTATTATTATAATGGTAAAGACACAACTGCAGCTGGATATCCAATGAGCAGTGTAAAATACTATATGTACAAACAAAAAAACCCTACTTATGATATTAATTCTTCATATAATCAAAGTTCAAGAATGGATAGATTTTACTTCTATAAATTTTATGGAGAATATTTAAGTGTTGGAAGTTTAAATTATTTGATAGCTATAGATAAATACACAAAGCTTGTATTTGCATACGCTGTTCCTACAAAGTGGAAAAATATGATAGTTAGAAATGCTCCTGAAACTTGGGGGGCTGTAGAATTAGGCTGGGAAGCAGACGGCAATGTTACTGGAGACCCGAAAAAGATTTATTTTGCTGTTGACGGCATTAAATACTTTTATGAGTATGATCCTGTTGGTATAGTTAAACAAGATGGTACTATAGAAATATATCAATGGTGTTTAGATTCTATAGGACTTCATAATTTATATGCTCCTCAATTTAATGGTACAGTCGGAGATACTAACCGTGCTGTGGCTACTTATAATAAGCCTGGACGTTCTCCTTATATGCCTTTTAAAGTTTCTGATAGTGAGGCTTCAGAAGAAGATGCTAATAAATTTAAAGAAGATATAAAAACTTTAAATAGCAAAGAATATAAATATCGTGATTATAGCGGATATACTTCTACAAAACCGGCTGATAAAGAACAAATAGCAGATTTAGATCAATGGTCTAAAGACTATGCAGGCAAGAGTTTGATATTATATAGTTATTCATTAACTGATAATGGAGAGACTATAACTATTAAACAAGAACACTTTACAGAAGGCAATAAAGATTCATCTATTTATAAACTTAGTGTTGTAAATTCAGCTGATAAGGCTACATATACAAATATTAATAATCCTGATGATACTAAATCAGTAATATTAATGAAAAATGAAGAAGGAACAACTATAGAAGCTTTATCAATAGGCGGCACAATAATAGATTTCGCTTTTGTAGATTATGGACCTATATTCCCTGATAGAGTTAGAAGTTCACACTTCAAAAGAGATGGAGAAAGAGCTATAGGCGGAGGCATAGGCGGTATAACATCATCTACATTCCCATTAAGTATTGGCGGTAAACTTAAAGATTTGGAATATACATTTAATGAAGATGGTACAGAATTTACTATGAAATATACTTATGATGATGGAGGATTATTTAATACTAAATGGGTAACAGTAGAGTATCATTTCAAACTTGCTCGATTTGATTCTGACGCTGCTAATACTTGGACAGCTAAATATCAATGTTTAGATTTGTCAGGAACTTTAGGCAACTATAGCAGGGTTGTATTAAGAGATGACGGACAGCTTATACGCTCCAGCATGACGCTTCACTCTATAAATTTCCCTGAAGACCCTACTTCAGATTCAGGGCTTGAGATGATAGCTGATAAAAGATAATAAATAGTATTATATTATGAGGGCATTGAATTTTTGTCATTTTTTCTTTGCCCTTTATAACATATATACGGTTATATTATATAGAGGTAATTATGAGGGCATTGAATTTTTGTCATTTTTTCTTTGCCCTTTATAACATATATACGGTTATATTATATAGAGGTAATTATGAAAAAATACATTCTTTACATATTATTTATATCTACATTTATTATGTCTTGCGGAGGGCATTTCTTTAACCCTAAGTATTACTATAATAGTAATAAAATTGGAAGTTCAACTTCATCAGGAGATGATTCTATAGATATTGGAGGCGGAGGAGAAGGTTTATCTCCAGAAGAAGACCCTTTTAATAATGAAAACAACGATAAACCTTGGAATGAACCAGATTATGGCGGTTTTGTGCTTGACCTTGACAATATGGTAATAGAAGCATATTTTGACGGAAACAATAGACCTACGTATAAACTTAAAGAAGGACAATGGACTCCTCTTGATTCTTCTAAAAACGAATACTATTATAATGGTGAAAATACATCAGCTGCCGGATATGAAATGGGTAATGTAAAATACTATATGTATAAAGCAAAAAACCCTACTTTTGGAGCAGATAGCTCATATAATAAAAGTGATAGATTAGATAGATTCTATTTTTATAAATTTTACGGTTCATATATGGGGGTAGGCACAGAAAATTATTTAATAGCAATAGATAAATACTCAAAGCTTGTATTTGCTTTTGCTGTTCCTACAAAATGGAAAAACATGTTAGTTAGATATGCTCCTGAAGAATGGGGCTCTGTTGAACTTGGTTGGGAAGCTAAATATAAAGAAAATAGTCAATCTATTTTTGAGGTAGATGGTATTAAATATTTTTATGAATATGACCCTGTTGGTATAGTAAAAAAAGACGGCACTATAGAAATATATTCTTGGTGTTCTGATTCTATATCTCAAAATATATATGCTCCGAGAGTTTTAGGCAATAAAATAGATTTGACTAGAGAGATAGCCCGTGAGGGTGTAATAAACGGCAGATCACCTTATATGCCTATGAAAACTGAAGAGACTACAAAAGATACTGTAACAATAACTGCAAAAAGCTTGAAAAATATAAGTGTAAGAAGTAAAGCAGGTTATTTAGATTGGGCAAAACCAACTTATCCTGATTCTTCTAAATTAGAATGGGGATATTTTACTTATGCTATAGCAGGTTCAGCATATGATGCCGATATACCTGTTGAAGCGGCAAATATAGAAGAACTATATCCAGATGGTGTAAGTGCTACTGAATCTACTTTCCTTGATTACAATAAACTTAAAATAAATATAGGAAGTTACAAAGAATTTACTTTATCTAAGAGTTATGAAATAAAAGATATTAAATCTAAAGAAGTTTATATAGATTTATCAGCAAATGTATATAAATATAATACCTTAAAGGCAGCATTTTTAGGAACATATTTAGATACTGACAATTTTGGCGAAGGTGGAAGCGGAAAAATAGCAGAAAAGACAGCACCTATATTAAAATTAAAATATGATGCTTCAAAAGATGTATTTGTTATTGATAGCAGTTCTATAACCGAGAATTCATCTACTTCTGCTACTATAACATACCCTAATAATTTTACTTTAGAAAGAGGTGTATCTAAAGATATTACAATAAAATATAAATGGATAAAGGGTAATGATCCTAATGGTGAAGAGATTGAGGTTACTTATACTTTAAAATTTGAGTCTTCAAAACAATAAATTAATTTTAATATTATTTTTAATTTAAGCGGGTTGAAAGTAAAAACCTTGCACAGGAGCCAGACATATTGCAGTTAGGAATTCCTTAATTTCTTAAAGTATAGCATAGGTGTATCATAATTTA
>NZ_CAKVGN010000060.1 GCF_934747485.1 uncultured Brachyspira sp.
TAGTTAATTAAATTATAAGGAATACCTGCTTTTTTTAAACTAAAAAACGTGCAATATGTATGGCTCCTAAACAATTAAATAATATGTAAAGTATTGATATAATATTTAGAATATGTTATAATTAGCAGACTAAAAGTTATAGAATGTGTATAAATATAGTAAATGATAGGGAGTTTTACCAATGGAAATTATCTTAAAGAAAGATTTTATATCACTTGGCTATGAAGGCGATATATGTAAAGTAAAAAATGGTTATGCAAGAAATTTTCTTATACCAAGAGGAATAGCTGTTGTAAAAAATGCTGCTAATTTAAAAACTTTAGCTCAAATGCAAAAAAGCTTAGAGAAAAAAAGAGCTAAAAGAAAAATGGAAGCAGAAATACTTAAAGGAAAAATTGTAGATATAAGCATAGTGATACCAGCTAAAGTTGCTGATAATGGTAAATTGTATGGTTCTGTTAGTCAGCAGACAATAGTTGATGCTTTAAAAGAAAAAGAGATAGATATTAACAAACGCGATGTTCATATGGAAAAACATATTAAAGAACTTGGCGAATATGATGTTGAAATAAAATTATATCATAGTGTTAATGCTAATATCAAAATTAAAGTTGTTAATATTGATAATGTTGACAATACTGCTAATGTTGAAGCTGCTATAGAAAATACTGCTAATACAGAAGAAAATAATTAATGAATAATACTCCATGCTCCATAGAGGCTGAAGAGTCTCTACTTGGAGCAATGCTTCAAAATTCTCAGGCCATATCTGCAGCAATTTCTAAAATAGTATCAAAAGATTTTTATAGTGAAAGAAATAGATTGCTCTATGAATGCATTCTTGAAATGCATAATAGGGGAATTGCAGTTAATGCTGAAACTATTTTAAGATATCTCAAAGAAAACGGACTTTTTGATAAAATAATTCAAAACGATGAAGTATATTTGATGAAGATAATAGACGGAAGTCCTTTTCATCAAAATGCCAAATATTATGCCGAAATTATAGCAGAGAAATCTTTATTAAGAGATTTAATAACTGCCACTCAAGACATACAAAACTCAGCTTATGAAGCCAAGGACTCTGAAACCAAAGAAATAGCCGATTTTGCAGAAAAAAGAATATTTGAAGTTACTCAAAGAAGGCTTGATAATGATTTTATACATATAAGAGATTTGCTTTATGAAGCATTAACCACAATAGAAAACAGAAAAAAACATAAAGGTACTGTTACTGGTGTGCCTTCTGGTTTTATTGGGCTTGATAAGGTTACGCATGGTTTTCAGCCCTCAGATTTAATTATACTTGCTGCAAGACCTTCTGTTGGTAAAACTAGCTTTGCTCTCAATATAGTAGAACATGTTATTACTAATATTGAGTCTATGAATTATGGTATTGGTTTTTTCTCTTTAGAAATGAGTAGTATGCAGCTTGTGGAGAGACTTATTGCAAGTAAAGCAAGAATTAGTTTGTCTCGTGTGAGGTCTGGAGATTTGGAGAAGCCGGAATGGACTAAATTAGGACAAACCTTCAATAGTTTATCGCAGGCTAATTTGCTAATAGATGATTCCAGCCAATTAACTATTATGGAGATAAGAGGTAAAGCAAGGCAGATGAAATATAAATTTGCTGAGATTGCTAAAACCACCGGAAAGCCAATAGATTTAAAACTAATAGTAGTTGATTATTTGCAGCTTATTCATTCTAATGCTAACACAAGAAGAAATGGAACAAGAGAACAAGAAATTGCAGATATATCAAGAGGGCTTAAAGCATTAGCAAAAGAACTAAATGTACCTGTTATAGCATTAGCACAGTTATCAAGAGCTGTTGAGCAAAGACAGGATAAACCGAGACTTTCTGATTTGCGTGAATCTGGTTCTATAGAGCAAGATGCTGATATTGTTATGTTCCTTCATAGACAAAAAGCAAACAAAGAAGATAAAGATGAAGAAGTGATAGATGAGAAAAATAATCAAGTGGAAGTAATACTTGCAAAACATAGAAATGGTGCTATACTTGAAGGGTTGCCGCTTAATTTTATTGCTGACCAGACAAGATTTGAAAATATTAATGTTAATAATAATTAAAATAAGGACTTTTATTAATGGAACTATTTGATGTTAAGATAGAAGTTAGAAAGGGTATAAAAAATAAAATTATCATTTTCCTTGATACATTAGGTGAGTTTGCTTCTTTACTTATACAAATATTTAAATATACTTTTAGACCAAGTTTTTCTTTTAAGCTTTTAACTGACCAAATAGTGAGAATGGGAGTAGAGTCTTTTATTGTTGCTGCTGTAACGGTGCTTTGTACTGGTATGGTAATGTCGCTTCAAATAGCGGTTGTTTTGGACAGCGTGTTAAAAGGTATATCTCAGTTTGTTGGTTCTATGGTTGGTAAGGCTATGGTTAAGGAATTATCACCTATGCTTCTTGCTTTAATATTTGCGGGTAGGGTGGGAAGTTCTGTTACTGCTGAAATTGGTACTATGCAGGTAAGTGAGCAGTTGGATGCTTTAAAAACATTATATACTAATCCTATAGAATATGTAGCTGTACCAAGATTTTGGGCTGCTGTTATATCGCTTCCTATGCTTACAGTTTCTGCCGATATAATAGGGGTACTTGGCGGGGCTTTAGTAACTGTATTTGTGCTTCATAATGACCCTGCTATTTATTTTGATAGAGCTATTGCTGTTATTTCACTTGGAGACTTTATTGGAAGTTTAATAAAATCTACTATTTTTGGTGCGGAAGTTATTTTGATTTCTTGTTTCTATGGATTTAGAACTAATGGAGGAGCTGAAGGTGTTGGTAAGGCTACTACTATTAGCGTGGTTTACAGCTTTATGCTAATACTTATAACAGATTATCTATTAGTTTCAATACTTGGTATGTTTGGAATGTAATAAAATAAAAAAATTATATATTATTTATTGCTTCTATTATTATATTAAAACGCATACCTAATGAAGCTTTTATTAAAATAGCTGTTTCTTCATTACTGTTTTTTATAATATCAATTATAGTGTTTATGCTCTCTTCTACTTTTTTAAAATGCATATTAGAACATCTAACTTCATTATATATTTTCTCTGAATTATCGCCAACTGTAATAACTTCATCTATATTTTTTAATGAGTTTATAAATGTTCCTATATCTTTATGAAAAGAAGAGTTTTCAGTCTCTGTTTCAAGCATATCGCCAATAATGGCTATTTTTCTTTTTTCTTCTCTTTTAGATAAATATATAAGCATATTTTTTAATGCCGTAGGGTTTGAATTGTAGCAATCGTTTATAATAGAGCAGTTATTTATTTTTATTATCTGCATTCTATTTTTTTGATTTTGATAATTAGTTAAAGCTTTTGCACATTCTTCTAAATCTACATTATAAAGTTCTGCTGCTTTTAGAGCCATTAATATGTTTTGTAAATTAAAATCTCCAATTAAATTATGATTAAATGTTACGCCCTTATAAACAAAACTATTATCATCTATCTTTTTTATTTCTTTTATGTCTGCTTCTATTATATTTTTTATTTTTTTGTTTTTTGCTTCGCTTAATAATATATCTACTTTGTTTGTATTTTTATTTATAATAGCATTTTCTTTTGCATTATTAAATAATTCACTTTTAGCAAGAGCTATATTTTCTAAAGAACCCAAAAAAGCAATATGTACAGGTTCAACATTATTAATAATAACAGTATCAGCCTCTATTGCCTCAGATATCCTTAAGAGTTCATTTTTATGATTCATTCCAGCCTCTATTACGGCCATCTCATAACTGTCATCTAAATTAAATATCGTTTTTGGCACTCCTATTTCATTATTAAAATTGCCTTCTGTTTTTAATGTTTTATATTTTGTGCCTAAAAATAATGCTGTTAATTCTTTTGTAGTAGTTTTTCCACAGCTTCCTGTAATTGATACTACTTTTATATTAAATCTTCTTCTATATTCTCTTGCTAATTTTATAAAAAATAATACACTGTCATTAGTATAAACTACATTAGCATCTTCTGGCATATTGATATTTTCTGAAAGTATAAAAAATCTGCATCCTTTATTGTATGTTTCTAAAGCAAAATCATTGCCGTTAAACTTATCGCCTTTTATAGCTAAGAACAATTTATTATTATTAAAATCTTCTCTGCTGTCTGTGGATATTTGTAAATTTTTATTTTCATCGGTAGAGTTGAATATATATTTTGAATTAGTTTCTTTTGCTATTTTTATTATATCTTTTATAGAAGTTTGTCCCATGTTAATTAAGTCCTTATATTTTTATTGGATATTAATATATATTATTTTGTTAATAATGCAGTTCTTTTGGTTCTTTTATACCAATAAAAGAACTGGGGTGTGGGGCAAAGCCCCGCAAATATTGTAATTAAAAATATAAAATTTTTAATATATAATAACTCTAAATAATAAAAATTACTACTCATATATTTAATAATTGACTTTAATTATTATTAATGTATTATTTAGTTATAAAATATTAAAAGGGTTTAAAATATGATTTTTGATTATAAAGGCATTACAAATAAAAATAAAGAATTAATATTTATAGCAGGTCCTTGCGTTATAGAAAGCGAAGAGATGACTATGAATATTGCTAAAAAATTAAAAGAGATAAAAGAGAAACTCAATATACAATTAATATTTAAAGCAAGCTATGATAAAGCAAATAGAACTTCATTATCTTCTTATAGAGGATTAGGAATGAAAGAGGGGCTTGAGATATTACAAAACATAGGAAAGGAACTCGGACTTTTAACTATCACAGATATACATGTGCCTACAGAGGCTGAAGTTGCTGCTAAGTATGTTGATTTTCTTCAGATACCTGCGTTTTTATGCAGACAGACGGATATGCTTAGAGCTGCTTGTGAGACTAAAAAGGCTGTTAATGTAAAAAAAGGACAGTTTATAAGCGGATATGATTGTAAATATATAGCAGATAAATGTATTGATGCAATAGAAGAAAAAAGACTTTTACTCTGTGAAAGGGGTACTATGTTTGGATATGGTAATTTAGTTGTTGATATGAAAAACATGGAAATAATGAAAAACTATGCACCTGTGGTTTATGATGCTACACATTCTTTGCAGATGCCTTCTGCTGCTAATGGTGTTTCTGGCGGGGCTAGAGAGTTTATACCTGCTTTACTAAAATCAGCTGTTGCTTTATCTATTGACGGAATATTTATGGAGGTGCATCCCAATCCTAAAGAGAGCCTTTCTGATTCTAATACTATATTTGAACTTGATAAGGTTGAAGATTTGTGGAGAGATGTATTAAAAATAAATGAATTAGTAAAAAATATGTGATTATTACTTTTTTGATAGTTTTAATATAATTCTGTCTATAAAAAGTTCAATATATCCTAATATTGTAAAGGCTATAGTAATAAATAAGGCATTCTTTAATACAGTTTTTATTCCGTATTTGTTTATATCAATAAAGAAGTATGGATAATAACTGCCGTTGGATAATTCGCCTCCAAGTTTTGCCCTTATAAATATAAACAAAAAGTAAATAAGAGGTATGATAAGCCATAATATAGGGTCGATGTTTTTATATATTCCTTTTTTGTCAAATAAAATATAATCAACTATAGTCATAATAGGTACTATATAATGAAGTATTGTGCTTCTTATTATATCTGCTCTGTTATCATATCCTCCGCTAAGCAGAAAATGATATATTAAAAATGTAACAGTGATAGACATTGTTATAGTGCCTTTTAATCTTGGCATAAATGTTTTTTGTTTTTTTATTAAATAGATTATGTCTATAATAAAATAAACTATCACTAAAATATTGCTCTGATAGGTAAAATAATATAATGTTTCTATATCTATTTTTTTATCTGCTGTTATAAGTCCGCTAATTACAGCAAATAGTCCTAATATAATTATTATCAATTTATAAATTATTTTTTTCATTGCTTATAAAAATCCATTATCTCTTTTGCGGTATTTTCTAAATCTGTTGGTTTTATTCTTTTTATGCTTTCTAATTTTTCATCTTTTCTAAACCAAGTTAATTGCCTTTTAGCAAAGTTGCGAGTGTTTTTCTTTATTAACTCTTTAAGCTCATCTAAACTCATAGCATTATTAACTATATAATCATAACATTCTTTATAGCCTATAGCTTGTATTGAAGTATTGGTTTTATCTACATTGTAATTATTTATAATATATTTTACCTCATTAAGAAGCCCTTTATCAAACATATTATCAACTCTTTTGTTTATATTATTATAAAGTTCTTCTCTTTCAATATCTATAATATAGCTAATATACTCAATATCTAATTTTCTTTTTCTTTGTTTTTTTAATTCAGAAAACTTTTTTCCAGTATTATAATAAACCTCTAAAGCACGCACCACTCTTCTTGAATTGAATCTATCTATAGTTAAAGCAGCCTCTTTATCTATATTAAGTAAATCTAAATACAAACTTTCCAATCCATCTTTCTCTATTTTCTCATAAAGCTCTTTTCTTATTCTAATAGTTTTTTCTTTATCTTCATTTTCTTCTTCAAAAAGCCCATATTTTATAGAATCAATATAAAAACCAGTACCTCCAACACCAAATATAGGCGTATTTTCTATATTGTCTACAGTCTCTTTTAATATATCAAGATAATTATTAACATTAAAATTAACTGAAGGCTCAATTAGGTTTACCATTTTGTAGTTGTATTTTTTTATTTCTTCTTTGGAAGGTTTAGCAGAGCCAATATCCATATATCTATAAACCTGTATGGAGTCTATAGATAATATGGCGGCATTATTGAAATAGTTATCTATAAGTTTATGTGTAAAATCACTTTTTCCAGAAGCAGTAGCTCCAGATATAAAAACTATTTTTTTCACAATTTAATAATTATTCAGATTTCTTAGATGCTCTTTTTTTTCTTTTTGGTTTTTCTTCTTCATCATCATAACTATCTGTTATTTCATCGTCATCATCATCTTCTTCTATAATAGCTTCTTCTGTCTCTTCAGCACCATCGTAAGTAACATATTCACTATCATTATATGTAGCATCAGTATGTTTAAAAGGTGCCTCTTCATCTACTGTCATTTGAGTATCTTTTTCGTATTCATATTTAATAGTACCATCAAGTATATTCTTTATTACTGTAGGTATGTATTTACCATTTCTATATTTAGTTTCAGCTTTTAATAGTTTTTCGCCTGATTTAGCAAGTTCTATCATAGCCTTACTAAGTTCGTAACGATTACCTTTATATTCAATAAGTTTTTTGAGAGGTATTATTCCCATATATAAATACTCCATTTATTATAATTTTGAATTTATAGCTTCTTCTAACTGTTTATAAGCTATATCAATTTCATCATTCTTTATAATAATATCAAATTGATTTTTATATTCCAATTCTCTTTTAGCATTTTGTATTCTAATTTTCATACTTTCTTCAGATTCAGTTCCTCTTGCCTGTAATCTTGCTTTTAAATCATCTATTGAAGGCGGCTCTATAAATATATAATTAGCATGTATTCCCTTTTCTTTCAAGAATAAAGCTCCTTGAATATCTATATCTAATATTAATATAATTTTTTCATCATCAGCTTTTTCTAATTCTTTAAAAGAAGTGCCGTAATAATTGTCATGAACATTAGCCCATTCAATAAAATCACCATTGTCTATCATTTTTTGAAAAGTATCTTTATCTATAAAGTAGTAATCTTTGCCGTCAACTTCACCTTCTCTGATATTCCTAGTGGTATGTGATACACTGAACATGGCATTTGAGTGTTTTGACATATATTTTTTTATTAAGGTTGTTTTGCCAGCTGCTGATGGAGCTGTTATTACCACTATATTACTCATATAAAAAAGATACCCAATAGATAGTTTTATTGATTATACAACAAAGCAAAAAATATTTCAAGTATTTTTAGGAACTTTACATAAGATATTCATTATTTTCTTACATTTTTCATCATTTCTATTGTTTCTAAGTCTATTTTCTCGCCTCTTTTTTCTAAGTCTTTTATTAATATATTTATTTCTTCATCAGTCATATTTTGTCCGAATTTTGTCTTTGCTGTGATATTTTCTATTTTTATTACTCCTACAAGCATAGGCTTATGAGCATATTCAAACATTTTGTGTTCTATTGATAAATTAGAGTTGTCTTTTTCATATTTTTTTACTAATTCATATAATATATTTTTTCTTCTTTCAACTTCGCTTATATCTATTATATTAACTTCGCCTTCAATATATACTGAAAAATAAAACTGTGTTGGTGTCATAGTATTATTTTTGAATGTTGATGGCATATATGAATATACTTTTGAAGCTGTAAAAGATATTTTTGGATTAGTCTTTAATATTTCGTATTTTCTTCCGCTTGGAGCTCCGTGAAAATATATTTCATTGTCTTTATAGCAAAAACTTATAGGGACTGCGTAAGGTATTTTATCTGGTAATGCCATAACTCCATATTCTATAGTATTTAGCATATTTTCTATTTTCTTTATATCATTAAAATTAAACTCTTTTCTTCTCATTTTTCTCTGCCTTATTATAATAAATAGTAATTATATCATACCATACATGTTTTGACAAATTATTTATTTTCTTATATTATATTAGTCAATATTTTATTTAATTTTATTTTAAAAGTTGGAGTGTTACTTATGAAGATAGCTATATGCCAATTTGAAATAATACCTTCTATGCCAATTGTAAATGCTAGTAAAATGATTAAATATATTGAAGAGGCAAGGGGGAATAATGCGGATATTATTGTTTTTCCAGAGCTTTCAGTTTCTGGGTATATGGTTGGAGATACGTGGGAGAGTGAGTCATTCGTAAGAGAATGCGAAAGACTTGGAGAAGAAATTATAAAAGCTTCTAAAGATATATATGTTATTTTTGGAAATATTGCTTTAGATAAAAAGAAAAAAAACTTTGACGGAAGAGTGAGAAAATATAATGCTCTGTTTGTAGCAAAAGATGGTAAACTAATAGACAATAATACAACAGAATATAATTTCTTTATAAAAACTCTTCTTCCAAATTATAAAGAGTTTGATGACAGCAGACATTTTTATAGCTTAAAAGATTTAGCTTTAGAAAATGATGTTAGCATAAAAAAATATTTAAAACCATTAGAGATAGAAATTAATAAACAAAAAATAAAATTAGGCTTAACTATATGCGAAGATATGTGGGCTAAGAATTATAATGTAAATCCTATGGAAATAATGAAAGATGATATTGATATGTTTATTAATATATCAAGTTCTTTTTATATTTTAGAAGATGAAGAAAAAAAGAATAATATGTTTTCTGATATAACAAAAAAATATAATAAGCCATTAATATATGCTAATAATGTGGGTATTCAAAACAATGGCAAGAATGTTTTTACTTTCGACGGAAGCAGCAGAGTTTATGATGAAAAAGGAAAATTGCTTTTAAAAGGAGATAGATATAAAGAGGAAGTATATTACATAGATTTTGATAATAAAAATAAAAAAGAAGATATAACAGTAAAAGAAGAAAATGAATATAAACTCATATACGACACAGTTATTTACGGAATAAGAAAGTTTATGAAATCTATTGGAATGAATAGGGTAGTTATAGGGGTATCTGGAGGAATTGATTCTGCATTATCATCTGCAATGTATGTTAGTGCTTTAGGTGCTGATAATGTTTTACTTGTAAATATGCCTAGTAAGTTTAATTCTAATACAACTAAAAACCTTGCTAAGAGTTTATCTGATAATTTAGGCTGTGCCTATATGGTAATGCCTATACAAGAGTCGGTTGATTATACTATAAAACAACTTGAAAGTTCTCCTATAATTAAAGATGGAAAAGAGAGTTTCTTAAAAGTATCATCATTTGTTACAGAAAATATACAGGCAAGAGACCGCTCTTCAAGAATACTCGCTTCAATAGCTGCAAGTTTTGGAGGCGTATTTACTTGCAATGCAAACAAAACAGAAACTATTGTTGGTTATTGTACTATGTATGGTGATGGTGCTGGTTTTTTTGCTTGTTTAGGAGATTTATGGAAGTATCAAATATACGGACTTGCAAGATATGTTAATGATAAAGTTTTTAAAAGAGAAGTTATTCCAGAGGGTACAATTAATATAGTTCCAAGTGCTGAGCTTTCAACTGCACAGGCTGTAGATGAAGGCAAGGGAGACCCTATAAAATATGATTATCATGATTATTTATTTAAAACTATGTTTGAATCTTGGAATAGAATTATACCTGAAGATGTTTTAGAGTGGTATATAGATGGCGTTTTAGAAGAGAAAATTGGATGTAAAAAAGGACTTTTAAATAAATATTTTAAAACTGATATTGAGTTTATAGAGGATTTAGAGAAGTGGTGGAAGCAATATAATGGAATGGCTGTTTCAAAGAGAATACAGGCTCCTCCTATACTTTCAATTAGTAAAAGGGCTTTTGGAAATGGAAGCAAAGAGGCTCAAAATGGTGTTTATTATACTGCAAGATATTTACAATTAAAAAATGAAATATTAAATAAATAATACTTGCAATTATATTCACTTAAAAATAAAATGTTTTATAATTTATTTCTTTGTTGAAAACATAAAAATAGAGGTTTATAGATGATAAAAAATGTAGCTCATGTAAAGTTTAGAGATTCCAATTTTGGCAAGTTTGAACATGCACATATAGAAGATATAAATATAAAAGATGCTTGTATTGTAGAGACTGATGAGGGAGTTGAGTTGGGATATATTGTTAATTTTGAAGATATAGATATGGAAGTATTTAATAGCAATGTTGAAGAAGTCAGTCAAGAGAATGTGTCTGAAGATAATACAGCTGATGAAGAGATATCTGAAGAGATGAAAGAGATGGTAGATGATGAGGCTCATATAGTAAAACCTAAAAAAAATAAAATATTTAATATATTAAGAAAAGCAACAGAAGATGATTTGAAGCAGCATAATAAAAACAAAGAAGATGCTGTGGAAGCTTTTAGAATCTGTAAAGAGAAAGTTAATAATCATAATTTAGATTTGAAGCTTATTAGTTCTTATTATTTTTTGGATAGGGCAAAGTTGTTATTTGAGTTTATAGCAGAGGAGAGAATTGACTTTAGGGAGCTTGTAAAAGATTTAGCTGCTCATTTTAAGACACGCATAGAGCTTAGGCAGATTGGAGTTAGAGACGAGGCAAGGGCTATAGGCGGATGCGGAATATGCGGAAGAGAATTATGCTGCAGGGTAAAAAACGGTAAGTTTGAAACTATCACTATAAAAATGGCAAAAGAGCAGAGTATGCTTTTAAATACGATGAAAATATCCGGACAATGCGGCAGGCTTATGTGCTGTTTAGCTCATGAATATAAAGCTTATTGTGCTCTTAAAAAGGATTTGCCTAAAGTAGGAACTAAATTAATATTTAATAGCACTCCTGCTTCTATAAAAGATTTAAATCCTTTAAATAAAACTTTATTAGTAGAAACAGAAGATAAGAGATTGTTTTATATAAATGCTGCTGAATTAGAAAATCAAAATGGTGTTTTGGTTGCTAATATAAAAGCAGAGTAATGATTAATAATTTGGAGTTGTAGCTATGAATAATAATAAAAAAATAATGTTAAGCGGAATACAGCCTACAGGTTCGCTTCATATAGGCAATTATCTTGGAGCTTTGAAGAACTGGGCTGATATACTTGATGAGTATTATGGATTTTTTTGTATAGTTGATTATCATGCTATTACTATAGAATATGATGTGAAAGAGATGCAAAAAAGAATAATTAATGCTGCTGTAGAATATTTAGCTTCTGGGCTTGACCCAAAAAAATGCTCTATATTTGTGCAGTCCGATGTGAGGGCACATACTGAACTTGCTTGGATATTTAATTCTATTATACCTGTAGCAGAATTAGAAAGAATGACACAATACAAAGATAAATCAAGAAAAAATGTTGAAAATATTAATGCTGCTTTACTCACATATCCATCATTAATGGCGGCAGATATTTTGCTTTATCACCCTGATATAGTACCTGTTGGTGAAGACCAAGAACAGCATGTTGAACTTACAAGAATGATAGTAAGAAAGTTTAATAATAGATTTGGAGAATATTTTAAAGAGCCTGACACTTATCATGGTAAGGTATTAAGAATATTAGGTCTTGACGGCGTAAACAAAATGAGTAAGTCATTAAATAACCATATTGCTTTATCGCTTACAGCAGAAGAAACAGAAAAACTAATAATGCAAAAAGCTATGACAGACACTAATAGAAAATTAAAAACAGATAAGGGTAATCCTGATATTTGTAATGTTTATTCTTATCATAAAATTTTCTCAAGCGAAGAGGAACAAAAAGAAGTTTGCGAAGGCTGTAAAAATGCTTCTATTGGATGCGTACAATGTAAGAGAATGCTCGCAGCAAATATCAATAAAGAATTAGCTCCTATAAGAGAGAATATAAATAAATATTCTAATGATTTAGATTATGTTTATGATGTTCTTAAAGAGGGGGCAAAAAATGCTTCAGAAGTAGCTGAAAAAACTCTTTATGAAGTACGCGATTTGATGGGACTTAATGACAGTAAAAGAAAATAGTTTTATTAAAATAATTTGATTAATAATAAAAAAGAGGTACTAATTTTATTTAGCACCTCTTTTTTATATTTCTTATTTATTAATATAAGAAGAAGCCCAATTCATAATTTGAGTTCCATTTGATGATTTTGTATTATTATTTAGAGGATAAATCCAAGAGAAGTGGTCTATATATTGTACTAAAGTATCAACGCCATCTTGATCATAGTCTTCAGCAAATTCTAATTTTCCAGAATATCTTTCTTTACCTAATGAATCAGTTATCATTTTTTTATCAACTGTATCATATATAGATAATTTATATTTATTATCAAGTGTTTCATATGTAGTAAAGTCTGAATTTAATTCTTGTTCAAATCTCGTTGTTACGATATTCTCTCCTTGTGTTAATATATTAAACATATGCTGAGCACATTCCTTAGTTTCCACTGTTCCATCTGTTTCTCCCTGAACAAGCCATATAGCAGTTTTAGATTTTCTTAAGCCGCTTAATTCTTCAGTAGTAGGAGTTCTTCCGCCTCTGTCAGTTGCTACGTCAAATGCAGGACAAATAACAATAGAAGATGCAAATAAATCAGGATATTTTATTATCATTCTTGTTGTCATATAACCGCCGGCAGAACAGCCTGCAGCCATTATTTTATTTTTATCTATATTATATTTATTTACTATATCATTTATTTCATTATAAACAATTTCTAATAAATTATCTCTTTCAGCATAATACCATGTATCTGGAACTTGAAAAGCTAAAACATGTGCTTTGCCGAATATTTCTTGTGCTGTATCTGATACCCAAGCAACTCCGCCTTTATTAGCTCTTATTTGTGCAGAGTTATCTTTTAAATTATCAAAATCACCCTCGCCATTTCCATGAAACCAAACTATAAGTTTATCAGATTCACCAGCATTATAAAATTGATAATTTATAGAATCTTCTTGAATTACAGATTCAAATTTAGCTAATTCATCATTAATAACTTTATTGTCCCAAATATAAGTACCATTTTCTATTACTTTGTTTTTAGAAGTTTTTATAGGTGTATTTTGAGTTATTGTATATTCTAATTTTCCCGGATAATTTCTTGATTTATCATCTAACCAAGTTAATGTAGAGCCTTCTGATTCTAATAAATATAAAATTACTTTGTTGTTTGTTGTTTCAGTTTTTACTATATTTCTATTAATATCATATGATAACTCATCTTTTTTTTCGCCTGCTTGTATGTAAGATTTAGCATTTACTGTATAAGTATTTGTGCTTATTTCTATTGGAAAGATATTTTTAGGATAAGTTATTACTATTTTGTTTATAACTTCTCCAGCATCTGTTACCACGCTAAAAAGCTGATATTGATAATTTTTTGGGCTGTTTGTAATAGCTATAATAACTGCTACAATTATTATGGCTATTATTATAGCTATTTTTTTAAACATGTTTTTTTGCATAAAAAACTCCTATACTATAATTTAAATAAAATGAAAATTATTTATTATCTTTTTTGCTTAAATAGTCTGAAATCTCATTAGAAACATTTTCCATAAAGCTTATTCTTGAGTTTAGAGCATTTACAAAATAGTTATAAAAAACAACTGTAGGTATTGCTATAACAAGACCTGCTGCGGTTGTAAGAAGTGCATTTGCTATACCGCTTGCAAGAGCTATTGGGTTGCCGCTTCCAACAGATGCCATCACTCCGAAAGATTCTATCATACCTAATATTGTACCGAGAAGTCCTAATAATGGAGCTACTGTTGATATTGTAGAGAGTGTTGAAATAAATCTCTCCAATTTTGGAAGCTCTTTATTAGATTGCATTATCATTGATTCTTTTATTATTTCTGTGTTTTTTAAACCTTCTAATACTATGTTTGATAATGGAGAATTACTTGTTTCACATAAGGCTATTGCGGTTTTTATATCATTATCTTTTATAAGAGTATGAAGCTTTGGGGCTAGGGCATCATCTTGTGCTTTTACTTTGTTGAAATAAATAAATCTATCAACTATCGCTGTGAGGGCTATTAGAGAACATAATAATAAAGATATCCAGCACAGTATCATGGCAACATTAAGTAAAGAAGTAGCTCCAAAAATTCCATTTATAACATTATTCATTTTTATATTCTCCGTTTCTAATAATTATAATTGTATATATATAAAAAATCAATCATTGCTAATTTATTTCTGTTTCTATCACAACATTATATTCATTTTCGCTATAGCTTTCTTCTGAAATATAAGCATTGTTAGTTAATTCTACAACTTTATTAACTTCTATTCCTTCTTTTAATAACATATAATATAAAGATTCATAAGCTCTTTTTAATGCATTTTGTGTAAGCATTTGCCTTGTATAAGGACTTAGTTTTGCATTTTCTGTTAATTGTATAGAGGCATTCGCTCTAAAAATATTGCCCTCTATTTTTCCTTCTCTCACTATCTTACTCAAAGCTTGCAGAGAGTTTGTATATATAGAAATGTCTTCCACTTTTATATCTGTATAATAATTATCATTTTTTTTGTAATTTTTTATTTTTGCTGTTTTCTTATTATTAAAGTCTATTATATTAGAATCTTTTAGAAATACTCCAACAACATTATAATCGCTTCTATTGATGCTTGGTGCAGTTTTTTCGGCTATATAATAATACATATTTTCTATTGCTTTTGTTTTGCTTGCTTCATAACTTAAATCACTATATCCAGTAGAATATAATATTCCTTTTTCTATATCATTTTTTTTGCATGAAACAATTGCTAATAATATTATAAAAAAATATATCTTGTTTTTTTCCATAATTTATATTACATTATTTTAATATATTAATCAATAAATAAAAAAATATTGGGAATAGTTAATTGAGAAGTAGAGTATATTTAATTATTTTGTTATTGTTAATCTCTTGCGGTAAAAAAGAAAATACATTGCTTGAAGATATGGCATTGCTTGATAAGTCTTATATAAGAACATTGCTTTATACTGCAAATATTAATAATCAAAATAGAAAAGAAAGCATAGAGCGTTTTATAATAGACTGGAATGCATTCAAAAAGAAATATTATAATGCTAATACTGAAGACCCTCAATGGAAAACAGATTTTGATAGTTTGCAGGATATTTTAATACGTTCGCATTATTATATAGCAAGCGGAGAAGATGAGAGTGCGGGGTATTCAATACTTCATGATATTAAATATGTATTATCAGATATGAGAAAGAGAAATAATATTAATTGGTTTGTAGATAATATTAATGCCGTATATAAAACAGCCAATAGAATGAATGAACTTTCAAAGATATACGGACTTAATACAACAGTGCTTACAGAAACAGAAGAAAATAGGCTTATAGTTGTTTATCAGCTTTTAGATTCTGCTGTAAAAAATGCATTAAAAGAATTCGATAGAAGTAATATTCAGTTATTAGGATTATCAGCTAAACAAATAGAAGCTTTAAGACATAATATGAATACTATTTCAGATTTGGTGCTTGCTATAGGAAATAATATATCAAATAAAAGATATAGTGATATTCCAAATATATCGGCTAATATTATTAATATATATTTTAATTCTCTTCAAATAATAGTTGCTTAAATTTGTTTGTTGTTGAGAGTAAGTATTTATGAAAGGATTTTTAATAGTAAATAAACCAAAAGGCATTACTTCTTTTGATGTTATAAGAAAATTAAAACCTATATTAAAAGAAAAAAGAATAGGGCATGTTGGTACGCTTGACCCTTTTGCATCTGGAGTATTAATAATTGCTTTAGGAAGATATACCAAATTATTTTTTTTGTTTGATGATTTATATAAGGAGTATATTGCAAGAGGTATTTTTGGAGAGAGCAGGGATACTGATGATGTAGAAGGTAAAGTTTTAGAAAAATCAAAAAATGAAAATATACTTACCTTTAATGAATTAGAAACGTTAATAAAAAATAATTTCTTAGGCAGTATATTGCAAAAGCCTCCAATATATAGTGCTAAAAAAATTGACGGCAAGAGGGCTTATGATTTAGCCAGAGAAAATAAAGAGTTTCAATTAAAGAATGTGAATGTTTTTATAAATAGTATAGAGTTATTAGAATATAATTATCCTTATTTTACAATTAAAACTTCTGTAAGTAAGGGTACTTATATTAGGGCAATAGTGAGAGATATTGGAGAGCTTACTAATAATTTTGCTTACACAAAAGATTTATTAAGAACTTCTATCGGCGATTATAATATTGATAATGCTGTTAATTTAGAAAACATAAATGCCAATAACATTATTTCTTTTTTTGATATGTTTAAAGACTTTGATAAACTTGTAATAGAAGATGAAAAAGATATAAAGCAAATACTCTCTGGAAATACAAAACTGATAGAAAATATAAATATGAAAAATAAATATTTAGCTTTAGTTGATAGTAATAATAATTTATTAGCTATTATAAGTAATGTTAATAATTCTAATAGATACTCTTTTATAGATGTATGATTATTTATAAAAAGGAATAAAAAATGGAAAAAATAATTATTATACTTGCTTCAAGGGTTGGCTCTACAAGGCTTCCAAGAAAGGCATTAAAACCTATGGCTGGTTGCGGCACTATGCTTGAGCTTATTATAAAAAGATTAAGAAGCTCTAAAATGGCTAATGATGTTATAGTTGCTACAGAAGAAAAATCATATAATGAGTTTAGTAAAATATTTGAAAATCTTAAGTGCAATTATTTTGTAGGAAGTGAGGAAGATGTTTTAGATAGATATGTGAAAGCGGCAGAAAAGTTTAATGGGGACATTATAGTGCGTGCCACTGGAGATAATCCTTTGGTGAGTGTAAAAGCATTAGATTCTATAATAGAGCATCATATAAAAACAAAAGCAGATTTAAGTCATTATGATTTACTCCCATATGGCAGCGGTGTTGAAGTTATTAATTATGAGGCTTTAAAATATGCTAATGATAATTCTGATGACATTTTTGAACATGAACATATTACTCAGTATCATTATAGAAACCCTGATAAATTTAAAATAGAAAATCCAAAAGTTGAAGAGAGTTTTAGAATGCCTGAGTTAAGAACCACAGTAGACAGAGTAGAAGATTATGATAATGTATGTGCTATATTTAAAAAATACAATAATAATATATATATTGATGTTGATGATATTATAAGAGACATAAAAAATGGAAAATGAGTTTTATTATGTTTATATACTTCTCTGTGAAGACGGGAGTTATTATACTGGAGTAACGAATAATTTAAAAGAGAGGTTTATAAAACATAGCAGAGGCAAAGGTGCAAAATATACTAAAACCCATAAACCATTAAAGATATTATCAGCTTGGATTGTTGAGAATATCAATATTGCTTTAAAAATAGAACATTATATAAAAAAACAAGACAAAAAAATAAAAACTATGTTTATAGAAAATAAAAGATTATTAAAAAAATATTTTGTAAAAGAATATAGCAAATTAAAAAAAATTAGTGTAATAAGTGTATCAAATATAGATAGTTATAATAATATAAAAACATGAGATATAAAAATAGTTGTTATGTAATTTTGTATAGAATCTTTTATTAACTTCTTAAAAATCAGGTTTAATATAAATTTAATTATATTGCACAGGAGCCAGACATATTGCAGTTAGGAATTCCTTAATTTCTTAAAGTATAGCATAGGTGTATCATAAT
>NZ_CAKVGN010000061.1 GCF_934747485.1 uncultured Brachyspira sp.
TAAATTATGATACACCTATGCTATACTTTAAGAAATTAAGGAATTCCTAACTGCAATATGTCTGGCTCCTGTGCATTGTAATATTGCCTCTTATAGAAGGGGAGGAATGAATATGTTTGCGGGTATATTATGGGCAGATATAGGGGATTTAAAAGAAGATGGCTGTTTTGATTATAATCAGGTTGTTGGGCATAATAGGGTAAAAGTAAATACTATTATAGAAAAAAATAATCATAAAATTTATATGTGCGACCATTTTGATAGCGATGATAGTCATTTAATAGTATTAGATATTTAATATAAAAAATATATACTTGTTATTAATTTCTTATAAAAATATTAATTCTATATTTTGTTATTATATTTTTTTAATAATGTAAAATTAATTATATCCGAATAGTTATATAGTAATATTTTAATACGGGTTTAAATATGCGACATACAGCTGTTTTTATAGCTTTTACATTAACTTTTACTTTTAATATTAATGCTGCCCAAAGCATTTATAATATATTTGCAGATACTAACAATATATATTCCAGCAGTCTTAATAATATAACTAATAGTTTTAGTTTGAATAATGCTGGAAGTTTATCTTATAATAAAGACATATCGAGTTTATTTTCAAAAGATATAATGAATAAAGTAAACTACTCTGGAATAAGTTACAGTAAAGATATAAAGTTTATGAAAGGTGCCAATACAGGCATAGGTATTTTGTTTCCAAACATAAAATCTTTTGTTAAGATAGAAAATAAAGGTTATTCATTTTTTGATAATTTATTAGTAAACAGTTTTACAATAGAGTTTTATTTAAATCCTTATAAGATGAGAATGAACTCGCAAGTATTATCTAAAACATCAATATATCAAGACGGAGATACTACAAAATATGCCGGTATTAGGGCTAATATAATAGACGGCCGTTTAGTTTGGCAATTTAATAATTTATTTATGTATAATGGAAAATATACTAATGTTACTTTATCAGAAGGTGAATATTTAAAAGAAAATGAATGGAGACATCATAGTATTAGTTTTGATTCTAAAACAGGAAAATTAGTAAAATATATAGACGGTCTTGAAGATCAGGTTATATATTTAACTAGTACAGGAGATAGAATGGGCTCTCCGTATGTATTGGATATAAGTAATATTAGTGTGGTGCCTATATATTTAGGACAAGGATTTATAGGGGGTATGGACGGCTTTTATTTTAGTCCAGATTATAAAAGGAATTTTAATTTAGAAAAATATATGCCAAGCGGGGAAGTGTTAAGCAAAGTAATGCAATTTAACAGCGATAATATTTTTATAGATGAAATAAATTATACTGCAAAAACTAACAATGCCACAGGAGTATATGTTTATTATAGAACTTCTGATAATTATTTTACTGAAGAAAACAGCAGTATAGAATGGATACTTTTAAATTCAACTAATAATATTATAGCTAGTCCTAAAATTAAATATCTTCAAGTTAAGGCATTATTAGAAAGTGATTCATTTATGGAATATAGCCCTTCATTAAATAATGTTGAGATAGTTTATCATGAGGGCAGAACTCCTCAGGCACCTACTAATTTAAAAGCTATTGTTGCCAATAATTCTATAGTTTTGGATTGGGAAGGAAGCCATGAGAATGTAAGCGGATATAAGATATATTATGGAACTAAATCTGGAATATACAATGATTATAATCCTATTATTGTTAATGGCAATCAAACTGAGTATGTTATTAATAATTTAGAATATGGAAAGCTTTACTACTTTAGAGTAACAACTATAGGTGGTGAAGGGGGCGATATAGAAAGTGAATTTTCTAGTGAAGTTTATGCTAGACCTTTTCACTAATATATAATTTAAGGAGAAATACTGTGTCTATCAATACTAAAGCTATAAAGTTGAGTAATCTTGCCGAAGAATTATTGAAGAAAGGAATTAATACTGAAGCGGTTGAGGCATTAAAAAGAAGTATTAGATTAAGTAACGGCGAAGACATGAAATCTTATTTAAAGATAGCTATTACTTTATTTAATAACGGCGATTATGAACATGCTAAAGTTTTCTTAAATACTTTCTTAGAATATTGGATGGCGGCTGAGGCTTATTTTATATTAGGCTCCATTTCCAAAAAAGAATGCAAATTGCAAGAGGCTTTTGAACATTATAAAAAGGGCGTTGCTTTATATAATGGAGATGACCTTGTACCTTATTATGAGTTTTTATCTTTATGTAGTGTTTTAAAAGAAGAAGATAAAGGAATAGACACAGCTAAATATATATTAAAAATAGACAATAGAGATAGAATAGCTTTGGTGTTTTTGGCTAATTATTTCTTTGCTAATAAAAAATATAAAGAAGCTATGAAATTTTATGAGGTATTAGTTGATAATAATTTAGCTGATTATAATGATTATCATTATTATGGAGTTTGTTTGCATGAGCTAAAAGATTATAAGAGGGCAGAGAATATGTATTTACAGGCTTTAGAGATGTATCCTGCTGATAGCCCTGAAACTATAGCTTTAAAAAATTTAAGAAACAAAAAATTGGAAGATAATTATCCTAATATAGAAAAAAGCAAAAAAGAATATTTAGATAATATAAAACATTCTCCAAAATCAAGTGATTATTTCCATTTAGGAAACATTGAATTTATTAATGGTAATTATGATAAAGCTTCAGAGTTTTATTCTAAAGCTAAAGAACTTTATTTAGACAAAGTATGTGTTTGATTTATATATATAAAAAAGCCCTATAGATTAAAAATGTCTATAGGGCTTTTTGTTTTTTAATTATTTTCCTGTGCAAAAACCAGAATATTTCTCTACAAACTTAACAGGGTTATATGATAATTTAGCTTTTCTAAGTCCCAAATCTCCAACATCCTGCTCTCTATTTACAAACTTATATCCTTCTCTTTTATTGTTTTCTAAGAAGAGTCTGTTTATAGCCTGATAGCTTCCTTTATAATTTCTGTCCCCTCTCTCAGAATGCACCACTATAGTGTCTCTCATAGTAAAATCTGCTATAGTATATGCTGCAATTTTTTTGTCTATATATATGACACCTCCAGTGATGCCGTCAATTTCTTTCCAATTATTTATAAGGCTGTTTATCATCATAATATCTGCCTCAGCACGAACTTCATGAGTTAATAATTTGTTTTTATCAAAAGCTTCACATTCTGTTTTTATCTCTTCGCCATTATTATTATTATTTTCCATTTCATTTATTTCCCAACTCTTTTCAAACTCAAATATATCTCTAATCATCTCTTCATTTTCTATATCTATATTTTTATATTCAAAATCATTTTTTATAAATTGATTATATAAGTTTTTTTTATTATGAAATTTTTTGCCGCTTAAATTAATTAGCTCATCAACATCATACAAATATTCCCATTCATCTCTTACTTCTTTTACGCTTATTTTTGTATATTTTTCCCAAAATAAAGCTAATTCTTTAGGTATTCTAATTATAGATTCTTTTGATATTTCACAAGGGCTCATATCATTACAAAAATTAGTATTAAACCAATCCCCAACAGGTGCCCAATAAATTGTATACGGCGAGCGTTGTCTAATCCATACCAATTTTTCTGTAAAAGCCCATTCAAGCATATATATATCTTTAAGACCAAAGAGATTCATAAAAGTATAATCTGCAGATTGTTCTGGGGTGATAGAAAAATATTTATTATATAATTTTTGTTTCTCTAAACTTATAGGTTCAAATTCAAGCATAACTGTATTTCCTTTATTTATAATACAAGAGTAAATAAGAATTATTGTATACTAAAAAATCTTTTACTAATTTACAGAATAGCATAAAAGAATAATTATTTTTTTCTTTTTAAGTCTATTTGTCTTTGTATTTCTTTTAAGTTTCTTACCTTTATTGTATTAGTATGTACATCAATTTTACCGGATTTAATTAAGTTGTTTAATACTTTCTGTACATCATTAACATTGATACCGCACCAATTAGCTATATCAGCTATAGTAGCATTTAATTCTTGAGGGTCATAATAATGGTCTCTTGGAATATTTTGAAGTTCAGCTAATAATAATAGACAATCATAAACTCTCAAATCAGTTTCCGGCAATTGAAGTATTAATAATCTTCTTTTAGCATCAAATATTCTTTTTGCAAGCATTTTAGATAATTTTAATGCCATAGCTGTATTATTTCCCAATATTGTTTGGAAGTTTTCTTTTGTTAGTTCAAGCAGTGTAGTAGGTTCATTTGCTATAGCAGAAGCACTTCTTGTTGTACCTTCAAGTATAGCCATCTCTCCAAAGAAATCTCCTGGATAAACTATATCTAATAATTTTTCTACATCTTTTATTACTTTGGTTATTTTTACAGAGCCGCTTTGAACCATATAAAATTTATTGCCTGTTTCAAATTCCAAAAATATTATATCATCAGCTTCATATTTTTTTATATGTGAATATATATTATCCATTTTTTATCCTTAATTAAGTTTTTGTAAACTGTCATTAGCCTCTTGCGATAAACTATCCATTGGAGGTATAGACATAACTTTCTGATAATATGCTTTTGCCTTATCTTTATCGCCAATACTCGCAAAGCTTTTTCCTAAATATAATATTGCTTCTTTTATATTTTTTGATTTCGGATAAGTTTTTATTGCTGATAATAAAACCTTAGAAGCATTATCATATTTATTAATATAATAATATGCTTTTCCCATATAAAATATTGAGTTTTCTGCTACATCTTTATCTTCATTTTTTATAAGAGCATTGAACGATTTTATAGCATTTACATAATCGCCTCTCTCATAAAACTCTAAAGCCCTATCATAATCTTTATTGTTAATAGAGTGATTTTCTATAGATGTATTTGGTTTTATTATTTTTTGTTCTTCTGTTGTGTTGTCTTCTAATGGTGCTATATTACTATCATCTGTGATATTTAATAGATTTTTGCATTCTTTTATTCTTTGCTCTACAGTATGATAAAACACAGAATCTTCATCAGCAGATTGTATGTATCTTTTATAAGCATATAGTGCATTTTTATATTTTTTAGCCTTAAAATAAAACTCACCAATATTATATAGCCCCTCTAATGGCGAAGGACCTTCTTCGTCTATTGTATTTTCTACTAATATTCCTACTTTTTTATTTATTCTTCTTAATTGATTTGAAAATACTTTAAGCATTTTTATGATTATTGGTTTATTTTTTGAAACTAAACTTTCAAATTCACTATATGTTAAAATAATGATAACGCAATCTGTTAAACATTGAACAGTATCTTCTTGAGGATAAGTACCTAATATACTCTTTACGCCAAAAAACTCACCTATATTGATTAATTCTCTAGTTTCATGTCCAGTCTCTTCCGACAAAAATATGCTCTGGGCTTGCCCCTGCTTTAGAATATAAACTCTATCAGAATTATCTCCAGCAAAATACACTATAGATCCTGCTTTATATACTCTTGTTTGCATTATTGTTTCCTTAAAATATTTTTGGATATTTCTATTACTGAATTTAATTTTACCACTAATAAGTCTTTTTTCAAGTTATTTTTTAGTATTTTTACTGCATATCAGTTTTGCTGTAAAACTCGGCTGTACTGCCGTTTTTTATATGCTCATCCATTAATATATTTACTATTTCATCAGCACGGTTGTTTTCTTTGTTTGATGAATGCCCTTTTACTTTTATAAATTCAATACTATGTTTTTTTGATAGTTCTATTAATTTTAGCCAATAATCTTTGTTTTCAACAGGCTTTTTATCGCTTTTAATCCAATTATTTTTTTGCCAAGAATAAATCCAACTATTCATGCCATTAACTAAATAAGCACTATCGCTATATAATTTTATGTTATGAGAATGTTTAAGTCTTTCAAGAGCCTTAATTGCAGCCTGCATCTCCATTTTATTATTGGTTGTATGCTCTTCACTTTCACCTATTTCTAACCTTAAATTGTGTTTCTCACTCAATAATATAGCCCCCCAAGCTCCTATACCCGGGTTTCCTCTGCATCCGCCGTCTGTGTAGATTATTATATTGTCTTTTTGCATATATGATTTAGGATTCTAATAATAAAATTATCTTATCTTTTATAGCTTTTACTAATTCTTCTTTAGTTTTATATTCTTCTTTTGATACTGTAAACCCTGAAGCTTTAGGATGCCCGCCGCCTCCAAATGACTCTGCTATCTCTCTTATATCCTTTTTACATCTGCTTCTTATACTTACTCTAAAATTATAATCGCTTTCATGCACTATAAACCCTATTAACACATCTTGCATTTGTATGAGGGTATCAGATGCACTTACACTAATATCTTTTAAATTATGTCCGTTAATCTCTTCTTTTAAGCATAAATAACCAATCTTTTTTTCTTCATCTATCACCATTTCATTATACATATAAACTAATGCTTCTACATCTGTTTTTGAATATCTCTTCCTCACAACATTGCCTAAATTTTCTATATTAACTTTTTTAGACATTATCTTTGAAGCAAAAAGCAATGTTCTCTCTGTAGTGTTGCTGAAAACAAATCCGCCTGTATCGGTTGAAAGTCCGCAGTAGAGTAGGGTAGCTATGGTAGAATCTATATTTTTAAGGTATGATGAAAATATATCAAATATTATTTCGCAAGTAGCAGCAGCTTTAATATCATCATAAAACATAGTAACGCCATTAATGTTTCTTACTTTATGATGGTCTATAAATATTACTTCATTATACTCGCTAGTAATATCAGCAATCCAGCCAATTCTCTCTATATCTCCAGAATCAAGTATTATAAGCACATCTTTTTTTGGTAAATTGTTTTCATTAACCTCAAAAATAACTTTATCTATATTTAATACATTTTTTAATTCTTTAGGCATCTTATCTGTATTAACAACATAAGATTTCTTTTTAAATACTTTTTTTATAAGCAGTGATAAAGCAAGCCCTGAACATATACAGTCTCCATCAGGGTTTCTATGACCTGTGATTGTTATGTTTTTAGCATTTGATATTCTTTTTAATATATCTTTTTTTGTAGTTGTTATTTTTTTTCTATCTGTCTTGGATTTGATAGGCATTTTTACTCCGCTATGTTTTATTCTTCTTCTTGACTATCTTCTTTTATATCTAAGTTTCTTATGTCGCTTAATACTTTATTGGTTTCCATTAATGTTTTATCATAATAGAAAGTAAGATTAGGAACATATCTTATAGTAAGCTGCTTTCTTAAATAAGAGAATATAATTCCCTTAGCACTATTAAGCCCATTTAATACTTCATTTTGTTTGTTAGGGTCTAAACATACAAAATATACTTTAGCCTCTTTCAAATCTTTAGCTGTATCAATACGAGTTATAGTAACCAAGTTGTTTTTTATACGAGGGTCTTCTATCTCTCTTAAAAGAATAGTTGATAATATTTGTTTTATATTTTCATTAACTCTAAGTATTCTATGTGATGACATATGTTTTTACTGCACTATTGAATTATTTACTTTGTTTGTTAAATTATCAAGTTCATTTTCCAAAAATACTTTATCTATATCTACTAATATAATCATCTGTTCATTAGCTTTTACTAAACCATTAATATATCTGCTATCTATTCCAGAGTGTATATCTATTTCAGATTGTATATTTTCATTATTGATAGTAAGTACATCGGATACAGAATCAACCACAAGCCCGTATTTTTTATTTCCTATAGCAACTACAACTATTACGCAATTTTCTGGGTCCATTGGTTTATCAAAATGAAATCTTGATCTTAAATCTATTACTAATATAATAGTACCTCTTAAATTTATGATTCCCTTAAAATATTCTGGGGAATTGGGTATTGGAGTAGGAGCCATAAAACTTAAAATCTCTTGAACTTTAAGAATATCCATACCATATAATTCATTATTTATTTTAAATACAAGTATTTGATTTGATGTAGTGCTGCTCATATTAACTCCTTAAAAATATACTGTAAAATTATAATATATAAATATTATAAGTCAAGTACATTTATTTTTTATTATACGTTTGATAACCATGTATATATACACAGTGAGAATATTATTTACATATTTGATAATTTTTTAATTAAATATATAATTTATTTAATTTTTTATTAGGATTATTATGAAACAATTAATAGAAAAAAAAGATTTATTGTCTTTTATTTATAAAAATGTAAATATAAATATTAATTTATTAAAAGAAAATTTTAATATAAGTACATCTACTGTATATAGAATGTTGCAGCAATTGAAAGATGAAAATTGGATATTAATAGATAAAAATAATATAATATATAAACCGTTTTCATATATTAATATGCAAGAAGATAATTTTAAAAACATCTTAAAAAATGCTTTAGCTTATAAAGCACATGAATTAATTAATAATGGAGATGTTATATGCTTATCAGGAAGTTCTACAACAATGTCTTTAATGATACCTTTTATAATAATGAATAAAGAAAACATTACAATTATAAGTAATTCTGTTTTAGTATTGAGAAGTTATTTGAATTATTATGATTCGGCAATAAAAAAGAATATAATACTATTAGTAATAGGCGGTACTATAAAAAAACAATTTTATGCATTTAATGGAGAGTATGTTGATAATATAGCTAATAATTTAAACATAGAAAAATCTTTTTTTGGCACCCAATCTATAGACCCACAAAGAGGATTATTTATGGATACATTATTAGAGAATATGGTTGAAAAAAAACTTATGGAAATCTCTAAAAATAATTACCTTATAGCAAACTGTGAAAAATTTCAAACTAAGGGGTTATTTAAATGGGCTGATTTATGTGAATTAAAAGGTATAATTAGTGATATTGATTTAGAGAAAATAGAATTCTCAAATAAAAATATAGAAAAATATATAATGAAAATAGAGGAAATAGATTGGTAAGCAGATTATATATGTGTATGATAATTATAATTGTTTATCATCATATTCCGATAATGTATATTATGTTAACTAATACATGCCGAACTTTATTATATAATAATTCAGAAAAAAATTAATTATAATGTATTATTACTTATGGTAAATAACAAATAAGCAAATAATATTTTCCTTTATATTTTCCTTGACAAAAGATTATTCATAAATTATTATGTTTAAAAAATTAAATTAAAAAATAAATAACTGGAGTTTAATAAAATGCCAACTTTAAAAACAAGTATATCAGGAATTAGAGGAATCATTGGCGACGGCTTAGATATAAGTACTATAGTAGATTATACATCTGCATTTGCATCTCTTTTTCCAAAGAAGGCAAAAATTTTAGTAGCAAGAGACACAAGGATAACAGGAGAATCAATATTAAATGCTGTTGCAGCTACGTTGATGGCATCTGGAATAAATGTAATAGACATAGGAATAACTCCAACACCTACGGCATTATACATGGTAGAAAAACTAAAAATACATGGTGGAATTATGATATCAGCAAGTCATAATCCTATAGAATGGAATGCTTTAAAGCTTATAGGAAAAGGCGGACATTTTTTAGATGAAAAGGCTGTTAATGAGCTTATGAAGCTTTATGATAAAAAGGCTAAAAGGTTTGTTAAAGCATTAGAGACTGGAACTTATCAAAAAATAGATAATGCTATAGAAGAGCATATAAAACGCATTTTAAGATTTATAAATGTTGAAAAGATAAAAAAGGCTAATTTTAAAGTAGCTTGTGATTATGTTAACGGAACAGGATTATTTGCAACTCCTCCATTACTTAAAGCTTTAGGAGTTAAAGAAGTTTCTATAAACAAAGAGCATACTGGTAAATTTGCCCATATTGCTGAACCTTCCCAAGCAAGTATGAAGAGTTTATCTGAATTGGTAAAGAAAAATAAAGTAAGTATAGGATTCACTCAAGACCCTGATGCTGACAGACTTGCTTTAGTATTAGATGACGGTACTATAATAAGTGAAGAATATACTTTAGCTTTATGTGCTAAATATTTATGGTTATCTGGGAAAGGAAATGCCGCTGTAAATTTATCTACTTCAAGAATGATAGATGATTTAGCTAAAGAAAAAGGATATTCAGTTGACCGCACAAAGATTGGTGAAATAAATGTTTCTTCTCATGTTGTAAAAAATAAATTATATTTTGGAGGCGAAGGAAACGGAGGAATAATAGTGCCTGCTGTAACACCCGGAAGAGATTCACTTTTAGGTATTGCTTTAATATTAGAATTGATGGCATCTACTGGAAAATCTATAAAAGAATTAGTTAACGAAATACCAAAATATGAGATAGTAAAAGAAAAATTGGAAGTTTCAAAAATTGATGAAAATAATTTCTTAAAGCAGGTAAAAGAAAAATATCCTAAATCTAAAATAACTACTATTGATGGAATAAAAATAGATTTAGAGACTTCTTGGCTTCATGTTCGTTCGTCAAATACAGAGCCTATAGTTCGTATTATTGCTGAAGCTAAAACTAAAAAAGAAGCAAAAGAGTTAATTTCTGCTGCTATTAATATGATAAAAGGAAATGATAAATCTAAAAAAACTAAATAAAAAAGTTTGTACTACCCTACTCTATTTATATAGTTTTACAACGATAATTATTTATAAAATTATCATTGATAAAAAATATATTATATGATATTATTGAAAAAAATTTATTTTGGAGAAATATTTATAATGGGAAGAACAAGTAAAAATCCTTTTCTTGTTGAAGTAGAGAGAAAATTCGGAAAAGATAGTTTTGAATATTCTGCATTTATGCGTGGAAGTAAAAAATTTAAAATAACTAAAGAAGAAATAGATGATAAATATAATTTAACATTAAAAGAATTTGCTTATTATGCTCAAGTATCTGGTTTTAAAGTATTATCTGATGATAGCAGTTTAATTATATTTAAAGAATAATATCATAAAAATTATAATAAATTAAAAAGAAAATAATAATGAAAGATTGTAATGTACTTCTTATAAATGATATATGCTCTTATGGTAAAGCTTCTCTAACGGTTAATATTCCAGTTCTTTCTGCTTTTGGTATAAAAGTCTCTCCGTTAATAACAGTATTACTTTCTAATCATACTGCTTTTGAATCTTTTTGTGCTTTTGATTTAACATCACAATTAAAACAAATAGTAAATGAATTAAAAAAAAGAAATGCTAAATTTGATGCTTTATATATAGGCTGGCTTGCATCTGATGAACAAGTAGATATAGTAATAGATATAATAGAATATTTCAAAATAAAAATTGTTTTATTAGACCCAATATTGGGAGACAATGGTAAATTATATTCTTCTATGACTGAAAAGCATATAAAATCGCTTAAAAGAATACTAAAATATGCTACAATAATCACACCTAATATCACAGAATTATGTTTACTTTTGGATAAGAACCCAACTAAAAAATATACAGAAGATAATGTAATAGAAATGGCTAAAGAATTATCAAATATGGTTTCAGAAAATGTAATTGTAACAAGTGTAGAAAAAGATAATAAATTTGGCTCTTTAGCATACAATAAAAAAAATAATGATATCACAGCAAGCTATTTTGATAAAATAAATGTAGCGATGCCTGGTACTGGTGATGCTTTCGCTTCTGCATTATTAGGATATATATTAAATGATTATTCTATAGAAGACTCATTAAAAAAAGCAACTCAATTCATTTATACAGCAATAGAACTCTCTGTAAAAGAAAATGATAATAGAATATATGGAATATCCATAGAAAAAAGACTTAATCTGCTAAAAGATTTATTTTAATCAAAAAATTATTTTAATAATTTATTTAATATATCTTCTATTTCTTTTTCAATATATTTTTTATCAGTCATATCTTTGCCCCAAACAGATTTATTTAATGCTGTTTTATATAATTGCAAAGATTCTTTTAGAAGAGTGTTTGTATTTCTATCTATATAACTTTCAGCTCTTAACTTATATATTCTTGCAAGTAAAGCATATCCGCTTCCATCATCAGGAAGAAGTGAAATATAATTTAAGGCATATTTTTGAGCTTTAGCATAATCTCTAAAATAATTTAATGCTACAATAGAAGCTCTATAATTAGCAGCAGCTTGGTTTTTATTAATACTAATAATATTCTCATATCCTGCCAACGCCTCACGAGTGTTGCCTGTAATTTCATTTATATAATATATTTGATATAAATAGTCAAGATTATCTCCATTAATTAAAACTGCCTTATTAGCATATCTCATAGCAGCATCATTATTGCCAAGTTTAACATTTAATTTTGATAATGCATAAAAGTCTCTATCAGATTCATATTCTTTATTTAAATTAAATAAAGATAAAGGATAAGATGAAACATTAATAATGCTATCTACCTTCCAAAGTAAATCTACATCTATATATTTAGAAGCTCTATCAAACGCATTAATAGAATATCCATATAATCTGCTTTTACTATAAATCCTTCCTAAAATAGCATCTTTTGCTCCAGCAATATTAACATACTTAAAAACATCATAAGTCATATCATAAGCACTGCTGTCATATTCATATGCCAATGATTCTGCCAAAGCTATAACATTGTTCATATAAGCAGGTGCTATTCTTAAGACCTCTCTTCTAACATCAGAAAACTTCACATAACCATTGACATTATTATAATTGCCCATAGAAGCTAAATAAGAATCAATATATATTTTATTTTTTATAGCTATAGCATCATAATTATCTCTATTAATTCTCATAGCTAAATTAGCGATATTCTTAGATTTGTCATATTCTTTTTTATTATATAAATATGAAGCATAATATCCATATATTATAGAGTTTATCTTTTTTATATAAGGGTCTTTAGTATCAATATTCTTAAGTCCATCTATATAATTAATAGCCTCATCATATTTATCAAGTCTTAAATATTCAAATACTTTATCTGTAATAAGAGAAGTATTATATTTCAAATCATCTTCCCAAAATAAAGTAGATTTTATATCTGTAAGGTATATCTCTCTTTGATAATCAGAAATATCATTTGATTTTACTCTTATGCCTAACAGCTCTCTTAATAATACAACATTATCAATACTTATAGTATTATTATCAAAAGCTCCTTTTAAAACTTTAATTGCTTCGTCTGTAGAACCCAACTTAGAATAGCTGCTTGCAATATACCATAATCTTCTCTGCTCATCATAATCTTTAAATCTGCTATTCATAATCAAATTAACAACATCAACATATAATCCTTTTTTATATAAATAATCAACTCTCTCAAGAATAACATTGTTTTCAAGCGATTTTATTAAATTAGCAACTGTACTTCTATAAGCTTTAACACTAACCAATATCTCTCTTGCTTTTTTATAGTCTCTTTTAAATATCAAGTAACGAGCATATTCTATTTTATTTTCATCAGATATATCATACATTCCAACGATTTGAGAGATTATTTCATTCGGATAATATAAATATCCATAATTATAAAGCATATTAGCAAGTGTTTCATATAATCGAGGTTTATTATAAGAATATTTTAAGCCCTCTTCCAATATATTAATAGCCTCTCTTTCTTTGCCCTCATACAAAAATATCTGAGCAAGTATAGCATAAGCCTCATCAAAATCTTTATTCTCTCTTATAAACTTATTAAGCATAGTTTTAGCATTATTATAATTTTGCATTTTAAAATATGTTTTGGCTAAAGCAAGTTCTATTTCAGGATAATCTTTTGTATAATTAGAAAGACTATTTAGTTTGCCTATTGCATTACTGTAATCATTGGACATTATTAAATCATTCCAAATATAAAGTTCTTTTTGAACAGATGCATTAGATATTTTAGAGTTTATTCTAATTAAATTATCATAATTATTAGAAGTGTTGGATTTTAAAGCAACATTATAATTATTTAAAGCATCATCATATTGTTTTTTAAAAATTCCAATGTCTCCAAATCCTTCATATCCATAGTTATTTCCATTTTTTATACATAAACTATAATATTTTTCAGCACTCTTTATATCAAAATTTCTTAAAGCAATATTACCTGCCAGATACAACCAGTAATTGTCATTATATATCTTATAAGCAGATATATAAGTTATTAAAGCATATTCATACTCATTAATTTTATAAAATAAATCAGCTATGTTAGTATGCACTTCTCTATCATTAATATACCAATTTATAATTTTGCTGAAATCTAAAGAAGCATAATATAAATCTCCGCGTCTATAATATGCAAGTCCTCTTGTATAATAAATATCATAATAATCTTTATAACTCTCTTCTAATAAATTACAAATATTAATAGCTTCATTATACTTAGAGTCTTCTATTAATAATTTAGCCTCATTCAATTGATTTATAATATTTATTTTAACATCTTCATTTGCATTATTAAGAAAGTTATTTGTTATAATATTAATATTTTCTATATCAATATTTAAATTTCTATCAGATACAGTTTTTTGTGAATATTGTAAAATATCTTTGGAATATGCCGAAATATATAGCATAAAAATAGCTAGTAGTATCTTTATTAATTTCATAATATTTCCTCACAAATACTGCTAAAAATATCGGAAATAATGATATTAATTTTTAATAAAGATAAAAAATAAATTATGAAAGAAATAATAATATTAACATCAAATATAACAATAAAAAATAAAACAAATATCTTTATACTAAATTTGATAGATTTATTATATAAAAAAGGTTTAAAAATAACATTATATTCAAATAAATTTCCAAAAATTTTTTATGGATATATCGCTAAGAAACATTTATCATTAAAGCTTACAAATATAAAAGAAATAGTAATGCAATCAAAAAACGCCTACGCAATAATAGCTATAGACTATCCAATGAATATAATAGCTTATAAAATAAAAAATATGTTTAATAAAATGAGAATAAAATCTCCTCTAATAATATGGTATTCAATAAACTTTCAAAAACATATATATAAAAATAATAATAATAAAAAATTAAAAGAAGATTATCAAAGTATCTCAAACATAGATATAGTATTATGTGCCAATGAAAGAACTAAAGATATGTTGGAATATATCTATAATAATAATATAAAACTAATAGAAATAGTTCGTCCTTATTATTCGCCATATATTTCAAATAATAATAAAAATATTAAAGAAAAAAATTATATACTCACTTTTTTTAATGCAGAAAATAGCATATATAAATGCACTTCTATATACTGTGAATATATAAATAATTCAATAAAAAATAATAAAAATATATACAAATTAATAATAGTTGGCTACAATAAATATTTAGAAGATAATATAAATAAATTAAATATAAGAGATTATGTAGAATTAGCGGATTATGATTTTAATATAGAAGAGATAATATCAAATGCCTATACAATTTTAATACATAATATAGATGATCCATTTTATACAGAATTAATATCAGCATGGGATAATAAAATAGTGCCAATAATAGATTCTAAAACTTCATCTGCAGAAATTAGCATAGATAATAAAAATGCTTTAATATATAGCTCTCAAAATCCAATATCTCTATACAATAAATTAACTACACTTATAGAAAATAAAAAACTCTACAATAATCTTTCATCTTCAATAGAAAATATTCCAAGCATTGAAGATACTGCAAATCAAATATTAGAAATAATAACAAAGAAATTATAAATTATTTCTATTAGGTTTTCTTAGTTTTGGTTCTTCATTATTTGGAATAACTTTTTTAAGTTCATTAAACAATCTTTTCTCTTCGGAAGATAACTTATTATTAACATCAATATTTACTATAACAAATAAATCTCCGCGAGATGATCTATTAATATGATAAGCACCATTTCCTTTTAACTTGAAAATTTGTCCGCTATTGGTACCAGCAGGAATTTTTATTTTTACTTTCTTTTTATCTAATGTTTCTATAAATATCTCATCACCAAGAGTAGCCTGTACTATATTAATACCCACTTCAGTAATTAAATCAATACCATCTCTAACAAAATACTGATGCGGTGCCACATGTATATAAAGATATAAATCACCATTTACTCCTCCAGCTATAGCTTCTCCCTCACCAGATATTCTTAATTGAGTATTATCATCAATTCCCTTAGGTATATTAACAGATATAGTTTTAGGTTTTTTAATAGTACCACTACCATGACATTTTTTACAAGGTGTAGTAACAATAGAGCCTGTACCATTACATCTGCTGCAAGTTCTTCTCACACTAAAAAATCCCTGAGCCATTCTCACTTCACCAGTACCATTACAAGAAGGACAAGTTTGAGTTTTTGTACCAGGTTCAGCCCCGCTTCCATGACAAGCATCACAAATATCTTTTTTCTCTAATTTAATTTCCATCTTTTTGCCGAAAACAGCATCTTCAAGAGAAAGTGTAATATCATGTCTTAAATCATTACCGCGTCTCTGCCCTCTTGAACTTCTAGACGAAAATCCTCCGCCAAAAAAAGAACTAAATATATCATCTAAATCTCCAAAACCGCCGGAACCTCCGAACATTTGTGAAAAGTCAAAACCGCCCCTTCCATAAGCGTCAGCAAAATCACTATGAACACCCTGAAAACCAAATTGGTCATATTGTGCACGTTTTTTCTCATCAGATAATATTTCATAAGCTTCTGTAGCTTCTTTAAACTTCTCTTCTGCTTCTTTATTTCCAGGGTTTCTATCAGGGTGATATTGCATAGCTAATTTTCTATACGCCTTTTTAATTTCATCAGCACTCGCTGTTTTGCTTACTCCCAATACTTCGTAATAATCTCTTTTGTTTGCCATTTTAACATATCCTCATTAATTAAAATACATAAAAAATAAAAGCTTCTATATATAAAATCAAAAATAAATATTAACAAAATTATTTTCTTCTCTTGCTTCCAACTATTATGCTAACACCTAAACCTAAAGCTGCTAAGCCTGTAATAACATATTTATTATTAGCTAAATACTTAATATTATATTCCATTCTCTTCTTTTTGTCAGATAAAACATCATAAGCTTCAGTAATCTCTTTAAACTTATCAGCAGCAATATCATCTCCAGCATTTCTATCAGGATGATATAACTTAGCCAACTCTCTATAAGATTTTTTTATTTTTTCTTCGCTTGAAAATATATTAACATTAAGTATCTTATAATAATCCATAAAAATATCCTTAAATTATATATATAAAAATAATTTTCATCAATACAAAAAATTGTAATTAATTATCAAAAAACATTAAACTCTCAACTATAAGCAATAATCCGCTTGCTATCCATATACTTTTAGTACCTAAAATATTAGTAAAAAAACTTCCAAAAAATGCCCCGAACATAAAACATAATAAAATACTTAGATATATAAGTCCATTTTTTAATCCAGTTTTATCTTTGTTAAACAAAAATTTAAAAAAATTTTCAGAAGCCGACCTCAAATTTCCAGTACACATATTTGTAACATAAGCAAGTCCCTCTACCCTATTAAAAGTTATCATCAAAATTCCAGACATAAAAGCTATAAAGCTAATAACTAAAGTATCAAATAAAGCTTTGGGTAAAAGACCAACTATAAAAAGTATAATGGCGTTTATAAGTATTACTAAATATTCTAATTCCATTAATTTTTTTTTGTTTAATATTTTTTTTACATATAAAGCAAACCAAATACCTATTATAAATACAAAAATAGATATTAAATAATGTATAGCTTCAAAAAAATTTCTTTTAGCAATATTCATTGCAAAAAATATAATGTTTCCTGTCTGAGCGTAAGCAAATACACCATCTCTTGTAATATAAGTATATGAATCAACAAACCCTCCTATAATACTAAATATAGATGCTACATAAATAGTTTGTGTTGTATGTATTGATTCATTCTTTCTTTTAATGAAAGATATGAGATTGCTTTTCATATAAAAAATATTCCCATAAATTTAATTGCAAATATTATAACATAAAATAGTATTTTTAGAAATATATTAAACATACAATTGTGTTTAGGAGCCATACATATTGCACGTTTTTTAGTTTAAAAAAAGCAGGTATTCCTTATAATTTAATTAACTAA